>NZ_DJDC01000155.1:1082-13650 GCF_002430855.1 Acinetobacter sp. UBA5934
ACGATGTAATCACCAGTGTCAACGTGAGGAGTATAAGAAGTTTTATGCTTACCGCGTAAACGACGAGCGATTTCAGTCGCAAGACGACCTAAAGTTTTGCCAGAAGCATCAACAACGTACCAGTCGTGTTGAACTTCAGCTGGCTTAGCGCTGAGAGTTTTCATTAAACCACTACCTATTATAGTTGGTTTGGACGGTGGAATCTGTCCAAACAAAAGGAGACCGAATTCTACCTGAAAGACAGCAGAACCACAATGAAAATATAAAATTTCAAGCGCTGTATTATAAGCCTCTGTTCGAAATTTAACTAGTTGTTTTTACGATTTCATGTTAATTCTTCATTTATACATAGATATAAAAATATTAAGCAAAAATTTTCATGAAAATTACAGCAAAAATAAAAAATTCATCGCAAGCGACCAAGATACAATGTATCGGGTTGATGCTACTGGCACATGTCATTCCAACTCTATATATACCTTTGTATTTTATCATTATTCAGCCAAATTCTGCGGTGTGGACTATGTTTGTGTTATTGGCTTTGATGGTAGCTATTTCTTGGGGAGTAGCTCTTTTACCCATTTTAATTTATGGCATTGCTTTGTTTGTTCTTGCAGCACCTTGGGCCTACTGCATATTGATGCTATTGCTTTTCACTGCTCTTTATTCGCTGTATCGTTATATTCCTTCCTTAATTTATCGCTTCCTCATCTATGCTACAGTCTTATCTGTAATTGCTGTATTGACCTATATTGCGTTATTTGTTGCGTACTTATCAGGCGTTTTTATTCCACCTGCCTCCTAAATATATAATGAAAAGAAACGGTATTTCTGTTTTGGATTCAGTAAAATAATCCTACTCAATGAATCTGTATAGGTCAGTCATGCTTCCTTTATATGTCACCAGTGGTGAACCCGCGGGTATTGGTCCAGATATTTGTTTAAGTTTGGCCGATCGTGTTGATGAGCGTCCCATTGTGGTTCTGGCTGACATGAATTTATTAAAACAACGCGCAGAAAAATTAAATGTTCAGGTAGAGCTGATTGAGTATCAGGCCCAGACAGCATTTTCCGCTGAAGGGCAACTCTATGTGGAGCATGTACCTTTAGCGACCGAAGTAATTCTCGGTCAACTCAATGCTCAAAACGCAGCCTATGTATTGGAACAGTTACGTCGCTCTGCAGACTATGCCATGACTGGTAAAAGTGTAGGAGTAGTAACTGCACCGGTGCAAAAATCTGTCATTAATGATGCCGGGATTCATTTCAGTGGGCATACCGAGTATTACCAAGAATTTGCTGGCGTTGATCGTGTGGTCATGATGCTCGCTACCAAAACCTTACGTGTGGCGCTGGCAACTACTCATCTTCCGTTACGTGCGGTAGCAGATGCGATTACCCAAGAACGTTTGCATCAGGTGATTGATATTCTGATTCATGATCTGAAAACCAAGTTCAAAATTGAACATCCTCATATTCTGGTGTGTGGTCTTAATCCACATGCCGGTGAGGGCGGCTATTTGGGTATGGAAGAAATAGAAGTGATTAATCCCGTACTGGAAAGTTATCGTGCAAAAGGCATCAATATGAGTCTGAGTTTGCCTGCGGATACTTTATTTACCCCAGAAAATTTAAAAGATGCCGATGCTGTTTTGGCGATGTATCACGATCAGGGTTTACCTGTGCTAAAATCACAAGGTTTTGGTGAAGCCATCAATATTACTTTAGGCTTACCGTTTATCCGTACATCCGTCGATCATGGCACAGCACTCTCCCTTGCAGGTACTGGACTGGCAAAAAGTTCAAGTTTGCACGTTGCTGTCGATTTAGCACTTGATCTGGCACGTTATTAATTCACGTTGGAACTCTTTTATGTATCAAATTAATGCCTTAAACCCAAAAGATGAAGGGCATCATACGCGTAAGCGTTTTGGTCAAAACTTTTTACATGACCAACGTGTAATTGCCAAAATTGTCCGCTCAGTCAATCCGCGTGCTGGTGAAAATATTGTTGAAATTGGTCCTGGTCTCGCGGCCCTCACTTCACCCTTAATTGGTGAATGTGATGCTTTAACCGTGATTGAATTAGACCGTGATTTGGCGGCAGGTTTACCGGGTCGTGTGCCGCATCCTGAGCGTTTAACCATTGTTGAAACCGATGCACTGAAATATGACTTCACCAATTTATTTGCAGAAGGTCGTCCATTACGTGTGGTTGGCAACTTACCGTATAATATTTCCACGCCCTTGTTGTTCCATCTCTTGGAATTTGGTGACAAAGTCAAAGACATGCACTTCATGTTGCAAAAAGAAGTGGTGGATCGTATTACCGCATCGCCAAATACCAAAGAATATGGCCGTCTGTCGGTGATGATTCAGTATTTCTGTAAACCAACTTTCCTGTTTGAAGTACCTCCGGGTTCATTTAATCCACCGCCTAAAGTAACTTCTGCGGTATTCCGTTTAGAACCATACGCTGTTAAACCGATTGTAGCTAAAAATGAAAAAGCCTTGGCCCGTCTGGTTTCCCATGTCTTTACCCAGCGTCGTAAAACTTTACGCAATAGTTTAAAAAGTATGTTGGTTGAAGAGGGGTTTGAGAAAGCTGGTGTAGACCCAATGGCGCGCCCAGAAACTTTAACTTTGGCTCAATTTGTTGCATTAGCAGATCAAATGGTGGATTAAGTGACAGCGTCGAATATTCGATACAATTATGTGATTGGTGATGTTCAGGGCTGCTTCGAAGCCTTAAAAGCTTTGTTGAAAGAAATTAAGTTCGATCCGGATCAAGATTTTATCTGGTTTGCAGGCGATCTGGTGGCCCGGGGTGAAAACTCGATTGGTGCATTACGTTTTGTAAAAAAGCTGGTTGATCGTGGTGTTGCAGCGACGGTATTGGGTAATCATGACTTGACGCTTTTAGCATGTGCACGTGGTTTAAAAGAGCTGAAAGAAAAAGACAATACCCGCGATGTGATTGATGCGATTGATAGCGATGATTTGATTGACTGGTTGCGTAAACAGCCTTTATGTTTATTTCCGAATGAGCAAACCATATTGACGCATGCCGGTATTCCTTGCCTTTGGTCCGCAGAGCAAACTGCTGCCTTCGCCAAAGAAATTGAAGCAGTGATTGCACACGACGATTTTAGCGTGGTGGATGCTTTCCTGGCTGATATGTATGGCAAAGAACCTGATCTTTGGTCGGATGATCTAGAGGGTAATGCACGTTTACGTTGCATTACCAACTATTTAACCCGTATGCGTTTAACCAACAGCGAAGGTCGTCTAGAGTTCAGCTTTAAAGATTCACTGGATGATCCGATGCCAGCAGGTTTTCAACCATGGTTTGAGTTTGAATCCAAAGCAGCCCAAACCCATCAATTGATTTTTGGGCATTGGGCAGCCTTACAGGGTAAAACCATTAATTCACAGATTCAGAATGTCGATGGTGGCTGTGTTTGGGGTAAGCAGTTGATTGCTTACCGTCTGGAAGATAAACAGCTGTTTAAAGTCGATAATCCGGTAATGTAATCACTCAGATCAGCAAAAATAAAAAAAGCCACATGATGTGGCTTTTTTTATCAGTATCGATTTAGTCTAGTCGAATCCAGGTTTGACTACGTCCTAAGGTGGACACACCCATATAAGCTCTCAAAGTTAAACGTTTACCTGTCGCATTCAGTCTGACTTTTGCGTCATAAACTTTTCCGGCTAAGGGATCAATCACCCGACCTTTTTCATAGTTATTGGTTCCTGCTACATGCTTTAGGCCTTTAATAATTTCCATACCCAAAATTGGATCGTTGGTATACGGAGCAGGGCATTTATTACATGTTTCACGCGGAGTATAGCCAGGACGAGGGGTAATCTTAATAATTTTACCGGTATAGGTGTTATTGGCTTCTTTATCAATTTTAATAATGGCTTTGGCTGAACCGGTCTTATCATCAATCTGTTGCCATGTTCCAGAGATATCCTCGGCAAAAACATGAGCACTAAAAAGTGCACTCGCTAAAGTCGCAAGCAATAGATTTTTGTACATATCAGACCTTCAAAAATTGGTTCACTTTTTACAAAGTCGATATATTAGATAGATTAAAATATTAGTCAATATTGTACTGAATAAATTAAAAAAAAGAATTCCTTTTTACATGAAAAAGCCACTGCATAGAGTGGCTTCTTAGCATAATAAATCGGGCTTAATCCAGACGCAGCCAGGTTTGACTGCGGCCTAGTGCTGAGATCCCAATATAACCACGTAGGGTGAGGCGTTTTCCATTCGCATTCAGTCGAACTTTGGCATCATAAATTTTGCCTGCCAACGGATCGATGACCCGGCCTTTTTCATAGTTATTTGTACCTTCAACATGCTTTAATCCAGTCAGTACATCCATACCTAAAATAGGCTGATTGGTATAGGGTGCAGGGCATTTGTTACATGTCTTTTGTGGTGTATAACCTGGGCGAGGTGTCACTTTAACAATTTTACCGGCATAGGTATTATTCGCATCTTTACGAATTTCAATAATAGCTTTAGGTGAACCGGTTTTGTCATCAATTTGTTGCCAAGTACCCGATAGATCTTGTGCCAATACATTCCCACTAAAAACTAAACCGGCAAGAGCAGTAAGTAAGATATTTTTTTTCATATAATTTCCTACGGTTGTGGTGAGTAATTTTTTATAATCTATAAAAACCATATTAGGATCGTTTGGAAATTAGTCAATATCGCGTGTCATCAAAATGAAAAATAATGTGATTTATTTGTATATCAGTGAATAAAAAAGCCACATAGTGCGGCTTTTTGTCATATTTAGTCGTTTCTAATCCAGGTCTGGGTTCGGCCCAAAGCAGAAATTCCTATATAACCACGTAAGATAAAACGTTTACCGTTAGGGGTAATTCGTCCTTTCAAGCCATATATTTTTCCGGTTAAAGGATCAAGTACCCGACCGTTTGCATAATTATTGCCATCGACATGTTTTAGACCCTTAAAAACTTCTAATCCCAAAATAGGCTGATTGGTATAGGGCGGAGGACATTGGAAACATGTTTCGCGGGGCTTATAACCTGGGCGTGGGGTGACTTTGATAATTTTTCCGGAATAAGACCCATCTGTTTGTTTTTGAATATCAATCAGTGCTTTAGGTGAACCTGTTTTATCATCAATTTGAATCCATGTACCAATGATGTCCTGAGCAAAAACTGAAAAACTGCTTGATAGCGCTACGACACATGTAACGGTGATTGCTAATTTTTTCATAACATTCCCTCATTTGTATAAGTCAGCGATCCTGTTGACTTATTTAAAGTGGGGGCAGAAATACGAAATTAAGCGATCTTTGAGAATAACATTTTTAGTTGCTTATTCGTATTATCTACCCATTTATGCTGACCTGTAATCTGCACAATTTAATCTTGTTTAATCCAGGTTTGGCTGCGGCCAAGTGCGGACACACCGACATAACCGCGGAGAGTAAGACGTTTACCATTAGGACTAAGCTTTGCTTTGCCGCTATAGATTTTACCGTTCAGTGGATCCAGCACTTTGGCATTCACAAACTGATTCTCGCCGGAAGATTTCAACCCCGTTAAAATATCTAAGCCTAAGATGGGTTTATCGGTATAAGGTGCCGGACAATTGACACAGGTTTCTCTAGGGGTATAACCCGGACGTGGAGTTACTTTGATAATTTTTGCCGTATAAGTCCCATTGCTTTCCTGACGCATTTCAAGGATCGCTTTTGCCGAACCGGTTTTATCATCAATGGTTTTCCAAGTTCCGCTAAGATCATTTGCCAACACATTCCCACTGAAAACTACACCAACAAAAGCAGCAAATAATAGATTTTTCTTCATATTAACTCCTGGGAGTGTGGAAAATATTTTTCTTGTCTGTATTAAAGATATAGTTGTCGTTTAAATATTAGTCAACCCATTGCTTCATAATAATGAAAAATAATGTGATTTATTTGTATATCAGTGAATAAAAAAGCCACATAGTGCGGCTTTTTGTCATATTTAGTCGTTTCTAATCCAAGTCTGACTGCGGCCCAATGCTGAAACACCGACATAACCACGCAAGGTTAAGCGTTTACCGTTTGGACTTAATTTCGCTTTCATACTGTAGACATGACCAGTAAGGGGATCGATAATCTTGCCCTGAGTAAAATTGGATCCACCGGCCGGTTTTAAACCTTTTACGACATCCATACCTAAAATAGGCTTATTGGTATAAGGTGCAGGACAATTCACACAGGTTTCTTTAGGGGTATAACCCGGACGAGGCGTTACCTTTACAATTTTCGCCGTATAAGTGCCGTTACTTTCTTGACGAATTTCAAGGATCGCTTTTGAAGAACCGGTTTTATCATCAATGTTTTTCCAGGTTCCCGAAATGTCTTCAGCAAAAATAGTGCTACTGCTGGCAGAAAGAAGAAGGGCGGCTAAAATTTTAAAATTTTTCATCAAAAAACCTTATGATAATTTTATAAAATATTTTTTATCATAAGGTTAAATTTTGACTCTACAAATGTTTATTGGTGATTCATCAGTCACATATTTTGCAAATAAAGTATAAATGTCGGTAACCAGATGGCGGTAAATACAGCATTTACTGCCATACCAAACGCAGCATAGCGTCCTGCGACGCTGCCTCTTTGCCATGCCTGAGCTGTGCCAATAGCATGAGCCGCCAAGCCTAAAGCCAGACCTGATGCACGTTCATCATTAATATGCCGCAGGATCAAGGGAGAAAAGGCTGCTCCAATTACGCCGGATAAAATCACAATAAGAATGACCATACTAATAGGCGCATGGAGCAGGGTGGCAATATTAATGGCGATGGGTGTGGTTACGGCACGAGTAGCAAATGCCATAATGCTTGAATCGGTCATATGTAATAAATAGGCAAGCCCCATCGGTAACGCGACCGCACTGATACTGGCAAAAACCAGAATGCCGAGCATGGCTTTCAGTGGCAAATCATCATAACGCATGGCCGCCAAGGGAATGGCCAATGCGACGGTGACATAGCCTAACAGACGGTTAAACAGTGGGTTGACCTGAGCCATATAGGATGTATAAGGAATTCCGAATACAAACAACAGTCCAATAATCAAAAACATCCCAATTACAATAACCGGAATTTGTGGCAGGCGTTTATTAATCGGTTTTGCGACAAGATAGGCAATCAGGGTGATGAAAAAACCGGAGAGTACTGCAAACATATAATTTCCCTATAACCAGCGCTTGGACATTTTTGCATAGACCCACAAGGGTATAAGGGTGCTCACTACCAAAACAAAAAGAAATAGCGGAATTTCTTTACCCATATGCACCAGCATAATTAAGGAGCCTGCACAAATGGGTAAAAAAGCAAAACCACTCTCTTTCATGACTTTATTGTTAGTATCGACAAGTCTTAGCGGGATTTTCTTAAATTTACGCCAAATGAGTAAAACGANNAAACATCACCAGTAGAAAAGCCGGCATTTCTTTGCCCATATGAGTCAGCATAAGCAATGAACCTGCGCTAATCGGTAAAAAGGCAAAAGCACTTTCTTTCATAATCTTGTTATTGGTATCGACCAAACGAGTCGGTAATTTATTGAAATTTCTCCAAATAAATAAAGTCACCAACAGGCTGATCAAGCCCACGAGATTGCCCAGTTCAGGATGAAGAAATTGTGTGGTTAACCATACTGCTCCTTCGCGGAAGCAGATGATTAAGGCCAGTGTGCCAATCCAGGCCGGCCAGTCGATTGTTTTTATCCAGTCCATTTTTACCAAGTATTATAATTACACTTATCACGTTTTAACTGATTTATCTTTTTATTTCAAATTCTTCAAGCGGCCGCTCAAATTGTGCAGCTTTATGTCCCAGAATTTCATCTATGGGCAAATGCGCCTGTTTAATCAGCTGTTCAAGTTTTTGCGGTGCCATAATCACATGCAAATGCAGATTACCGGCATCATCATAATTTTCAGATTGAATGACATTCAGGGCATACAGTTGGGTACGCAATTTGCCATATGCAGGCTTTAACATCAGCTCGAAACTTTGCATTTGGCCCATCAGACATTCTTGCACTGCTTGACGTAACAGGTCTAGTCCTTGCTGAGAATGCGCGGAAACATAGACACGATCAGGTAAGTGCGGTTTGGCATAGACAATTTTGGCATCTTCACCACTGATATCAATTTTGTTGTAAACACGCAGTACCGGCACATTGACGCCAATTTCTTTTAAAACAGATTCTACCGCTTCAATCTGTTCAAGCATATCTGGGCTGCTAGAATCAATCACGTGAAGTAGCAGGGTGGCTTCCAGGGTTTCTTCCAGAGTTGCCTTAAAGGACTCGACTAAAGAATGCGAAAGATTACGCACGAAACCCACAGTATCTGCCAGTACCAGACGTCCAATGCCATCCCATTCCAAACGGCGCAGCGTGGGGTCTAGGGTTGCAAACAGCTGATCTGCCGCGTAAACATCGCTCTTGGCCAGAATATTAAACAGGGTGGATTTACCGGCATTGGTATAACCGACTAAAGAGACGGTCGGAATCGCGGCTTTTTGTCGTGCAACACGGCCTTGCATACGGGTTTGACGAACTTTATCCAGTTTGGTTTTGAGTTGCCCCATGCGGATACGCAGTAAGCGGCGGTCAGTTTCAAGCAAGGTTTCACCCGGGCCACGTAAGCCAATCCCGCCTTTCTGGCTGTCGAGAGTACCCCGGCTACGCACTAAACGTGAGGAGAGGTGCTGTAACTGTGCCAATTCAACTTGCAGTTTACCTTCATAGGTACGGGCGCGTTGGGCGAAAATATCTAAAATCAGTTCGGTACGGTCAACCACACGGCATTGCATGATTTTTTCTAAATTGCGGGCTTGAGCCGGGGTCAGAGAATGGTCGAAAATGACCAGGCTGGCTTCCAGGTCCTGTACCAGAGCGGCAATTTCTTCTGCCTTGCCAGAACCAATAAACAGTTTGGGATCAGGTCTTATACGTTGAGCGGTAATATGTTCGAGAATTTTAGCACCGGCAGATTCGGCCAGTAAATGAAATTCTTCTGCATCCAGGTCGTCTAACTGCTGTACCGATACACTCACCAAGATTGTTCGTTCACTACCCTGATGTTGCTCAAAATATTCCACTAAGGATGATCTCTACTGCATGATTAAAGATTTATTTTAGTAGAAAAAGCGCAGATATAGTGAAAAATAGCAAAAACATAACAAAGCATCGTAACAAGATATTCATTCAATAAAAGGTTGTTATCAAAAGCTATTCATCAGTGTTTGGCTAATGATAAGAAATTGGTTTCTGTATTTTTCAGACCAGTCCAAATCATCAATAATATTTAATAAAATAAATCACTTATGAGTTTTATTTTTAATTTTTTATAGAGAAATAGTCACTTTCGGCGGGTCTGATCAATGCAAGATTAAAATGAACAGTATAGAATGACAGCAAATAAATGATTAAACGCTGTAGCTGGTAATTAGTGATCAATCTATGACTCAATCCTCTGTAACTGAAACTTCATCGTTAAATGGCCTGTCTAAATTTTTCTTATATAGCAAAAAGTTAGTGACGGGTTTAGGGGCGATTATTCAAGGATTTTATCTGGTTTTTCGCCACCGTTTATATAAAGACCCGAATAATCCGTGTAATACCCGTTATGTACAGCATTTTTGCCGTCAGTTATGTAAAGTCTTTAACCTTGAAATTCAGGTACATGGCGTGATTCCACGTGAACCGGCTTTATGGGTGAGCAATCATGTTTCCTGGCTGGATGTAGCAGTTCTCGGTTCAGGAGCGCGGGTGTTCTTTTTAGCCAAAGCTGAAATTGAAAAATGGCCTTTATTTGGGAAACTGGCCAAGGGCGGTGGCACATTATTTATTAAACGTGGTTCTGGTGATTCGATTAAAATTAAAGAGCAAATTACCACATTTTTAAAACAGAATATTCCTGTGCTGTTTTTTCCAGAAGCTACCACTTCAGATGGCAGCAAAATTAAAAAAATTTATGGCCGGCTTTTAGGTTCTGCCATTGAAGCAAATCGTCCAGTACAAATTTGCCTGATTTGTTATGTCAATCAGGATGGGCAACTCGATACAGTCGCGCCGTTTGTAGGCAATATCAGTTTTGCTGAACATGTCAAAAAAGTGCTGGAAATGCCCAAAGTCACCGCACATTTAATGGCATTACCGGCAATTGCGGTTCAGGGACATACTGTTGAAAGCCTGACTCAGGAAGTGCAAACACAAATGATTGAAGGCTTAGCCCGACTACAGCAAAAAGTGCTGAAAACGTCATCTTCAACACTTCTAGCCAAGCAGTCATGAGGGCGCTTACATAAAACCTTCCAGCGGTAACCAGGAAATCATTTTCACCCCAGCTTTTTGCCACCATTTCATCTTGGGTTCTTTCTGATAGGTTTTGATGCTGCCATCATGGCGTTTAATTTTCCAGTTAATATTATTGTTGGCATCTAAAACCAGTTTGTAGGCATATTTAGCCAAATTTTGGTTCATGGTTTGATGTACAGTTTTGGCCAGATTCGGGCTGTCCAGCAATACGCCAATTTCTGTATTTAAATAGGCAGAGCGTGGGTCAAAATTGAAAGATCCAATAAAAACCTGCTTTTCATCTATGGTCATGAGTTTGGCATGTAGGCTGGAACGACTTAAACCTTTGATGTTGACCTTGGCTTTTTCTGCAATTTCCTTGGTATTGGCATTCAGGTTTTCGGTTTCCGGCACAGATAGAAACTCATACAGTTCGACATTGTTCTGGAGTAAATTCTTGCGATATTTGCCATAGAAGGCATGCACCAAAGCCACGTCATTGGCTTTAAAGGAATTTGTCAGTACCCGCACATTGATATTGTTTTGCGCCAGATCACTCAGCATCTTTTCGCCTTTTTTTTCCGGGACGAAATAAGCGGAAATAATATCGACACTGTGTTCGGGTTTTTCCAAACGGTTAATCAGCTGAAAATTCAGATGTTGTTCTTTTTTTGCCTTGGCCCTGATTTTACTCGGTGAATCACTGACGACTTCTGCTTTGACCCAGTCAAATTGAATACTGTTATTCAGCCACTCTTCAAAAGCATGTGATCGGGTGGCTAAATCAAGATAGTTTTGCACGGCAATGCTTTTTGAATGTTCCTCGAGTTGCTTTTTCAGGCTGTCAAACCGCAAGGAATAATGTCTCGGATTGACAATTTGCTTGACCGGAAATGCGTAATCATCATTCCAGTATTCATCAAAGGAATGAATGATTTCATCTGATGCAGCGCCGACCAGCATCACATCCACATCGGAAAATTGATAATTGTCACTGACGTTATAATACTGGTTACTCATATTGCGACCACCAATCAGGGAAATCTGGTTGTCTGCAATAAAACTTTTATTATGCATGCGGCGGTTAATCCGCTTTAAATCCAGCACCATGTCCATGGCACGGTACTGTCTAAAACGGTAAGGATTATACAGGCGCACATCAATGTTTTGATGCTGATCGAGCGCCAGATAAATGCCTTCCATCTTTTTGGCATTGTTGTCATCCATCAGCAGACGAACCTTTACGCCTCGGTCAGCCGCTTTAATGATAGAGTGCAGAGCCAGCGCTCCGATTTTATCGTTGTCCCAAATATAGTATTGTAAATCTAAAGTTTTTTCTGCTTTATCAATTAAATGGATACGTGCGGCCAAAGCTTCAAGCGGGTCGTATAAAACATGATAACCGGTAAGATTTGGATTTTGTTCCCTTAAAGGCAAAATGATTTTAGCCAGTGAGCTGTGTTCAGTTTTGGTATCGAATGAATATTCAACTGGCTGGGGAATCTGTTTGGGAAGGGTCGAGCATGCAGGAATTCCCAAAATCAAGCTACAACTCAGCAATACTGCGGTTTTATAGGTACTTGTGTGCGTTGTTTGCTGAGAGAGTCGTGCCATAGATTGTAAACAATACCAAAAATTGGTTTGAGTATAATTGTGAGCTATGAAAAGATAAATATCAGAATAGATGAATGATGTAATATCGTCGCAATCATTAGAGAAGGTAGTATGTGGGATTCGCACTTAGTTGCTTTTTATTTTTATATCAGTTTCGCTTTAATCGCGTTGTGGGGGATAGCGCAGGCGTGGTTAAGCCAGATGCGAACAGAGACCATTCATCCTTTTAAAGCTTTTGTCCACTTATTGGCTTTTTATTTATCTTATTTACTTATCCCTTTATTTTTCTTTAGCCTGTTTGCCGGCTGGAGTGGTTATTACTCTATTCACCAGGCCATATTTATTTTCTTGTTGAGCTGTGTACTGATTTATGCCCGCTTTATCGAGCCCCAGCATGTTATGGTTCAAACCCTGCAATACCAGCTTAATCCGGAACAAAAGCTGCAGCGTCCAGTCAAACTGGCCTTGATTGCCGATTTACACATTGGCCTGTTTTCTGGGCATGAACGCCAGCTGAAAATTATTGTCGATAAAATTAATCAGCAAAATCCCGATCTGGTGATGGTCGCAGGGGACTGGACCTATGAACCTGAAAA
>NZ_DJDC01000134.1:0-4175 GCF_002430855.1 Acinetobacter sp. UBA5934
CCGATCTATAGAGAATTAAAACGTCCTAAAAAATGGATGAATACCCTTGTTGATTATTCGGAAATTTTATCTAATTCACCAACAAAATCATTTGTTAAAAGATTTTTAGAAGACAAAGATGCAAGTAGTATTGCAAATGAATTAGAAAGCTTAAAGATGGCTCCTAATAGCTGGTTTTGGGATAATTTAATTAAGTCTTCTATTCAATCTATTAAAGATATGAATGAGCAGGATTATTTGAAAATTATTCCCCGATTTATAGACTTAGCTGAACAAAATGTTTTGTACACCACTGATATTCTTATTGCGTTGTTAGAACGATATGCTAGGACTTCTAAGCGGGAAATAGTAAATGAAGTTTTGAAGCATTTAGCCTTAAATCAGTGGGGGAATCCACAATATGATTCTTCTGCGGGATGGAATAATGTAAATTCTGAAACAAAACGTATGGTTATCCAGTGGTTTGTTAGAGCTGATTTAGAAGCATTTTTTAAAGTCTTTAGCTATGGTGCAGAAACACGCAGATTTAATTATTGGATGCGTTTTATTAAACAAGTTTCTCTCTCTGAAATATTTTTGAATGAAGATGCAATCTTTCGTGCAACTAGACAGCAAGAGGAATTCAAGAGGAAAAACCAAGGAAGATTCAAGCGAATTATTGGTAAGAGTTCAGCAGCCAATGCATTTATGATAAAGATTGGTGGTTATTATATAGTTGAGTTCTCTGAACTAAATAATGCTACTTATTTTTATAGAAAGCTACCTTACAAATCTTTTAAATCAGATCTTCAAGTCGTCAATATTACAGATTTAAAATCTACGGCAAAGGCTGATTTTTATTTATCACATAACGGTGCTTGGGAGAACTCCTTCGACAATAGATTAAAAGGTCTGGGAATTTATCCAGACTAATTTTTGAAAGGTATATTTAAATGAAACTAGCATTTTGGAAAAGAAAAAAGAGTACTGAATCTGTAAGAGAAGAATCTATTCAATTAAATTCCAAATCTTTTACGTATGATGAAGTAGGTGTAGTTTACTCACATACAAAAAATGCTAAAACAGATGCTGATTTCTATTGGGAAAGCTTGGAAGAGGAAGAGCTTGCATACCTTATGGATGACCACTTTGTGTTGCCTTGGGAAGAGTTTTTTCAACTTCAGCAAGATTCAGAACATGAAAATGTAATTCATTTACTAAACTTTCCAACACAGACTTCTTTTCGTCCAATAATTAGAAGTGAAGGAGGGTTAAGTGACCCAGATTTCAAAATAATTTTAGATGGTTGGTTGAACGAAAATAATATTAAGGTTAAAAGTTCTATTCAGCGAGTTGGAGCTATTTTAACTATTGATGGCACAGAACATTTATTGAGTGAATCAAGTTTTCAACTTGTCGAAAAATTAAAAGAGTTTTCACGTATAGAGAATAAAGATACGAAACAGAACCAGAAATATTGGGCGAATATCAGAAAATTGGCCAATAAGTCTAATGCAAATTTAGATGATTTTTTACGAAAGACAGTAGTTTTAGCACCTGAGAAACTACAGTTAAATCTTCGAAAAAATTTGATTAGTCAGGAATCTGTTGTAGAGATTCAGCCTGAATTTGATGAAGCTCCATCAAATTGGCTGAAGACGTTTGATCAATATAATAATGTTCAAGATCAGTACAGTATTAGCTTAGCTGATGGTGGAATTGCACATGTAGTGATTGAACCTCAAGTGAAGCAAGTTCTGAATGAAATTAAAAAAATGCCGAACAGACGTATTTCTGGTGAGAGCGCGCACGCATTTTTACATAATCCATTTGCTCAACTAGGTGATGATGCAATTGAAGTTATTTCACCTGAGAGTTTTGAGGAGTCCAAGCAGCAAGCAGAAATTCATACTTATACTTTACAAATAGAAAAAAATTATGATGAGTTAAATCATTATGTTTCTGCGAAATTAGAGCTACAAGAGAATTCTGAAAGAGAACAAAATCCAATTTTCCTAGAACTATATAATATGGATCAGACTTCTTATTTTATTCAAGCATATGAGAAAAAATCCCCTATTTTTATATGGGCAGGATATGAAATTGACCGAAGTAGCTATTTAGATGATCAAATTGAAGAATTAAAAAATGACCTAAATCAAATTCAAAAATATCAAGATGAACTACAAGCTCAAAAAGTATTGGATTTATCGAATTATAGCGGTCGTGTTATTGGGATTGGTGAAGCAGAAAAGCTGAACTCTGAATTTATTAAAAGAGATAGCGGTGAATCTGAATGGTTGCCACAACATTTAATGGAGTTAGAGCAGCAACTGCAAGATGAAAATTTTGATGAAACCATTGAATTACTTGAGCAGCGGATTAAGCAAGCAGAGCAAAACAGTCAAGATGAAGTTGAAATTCCATATGCAGATAAAGAAGTGTCATTAGATGATGCCAAAAATTTACTAGACCGTTTATATGCTTCCAAGAAAGAAGAGCCCAAAGAGATATTAGAAGAATCTAACGCTAATTCACAGAAAAAGAAAAAAGATACATTATTAATTGCGAATAATATTGATGAAGCTGAATTTACAAAACAGCGAGTAAATCGCTTACTTTTTGATGAGAATAATCCTCCATCAGCTAAATTGCCCGCTAGTTTTAGAAACCAAGAATTTAGCTTAAAGCAGCATCAAGAATATGGAATTGCATGGTTGCAGAATCTGCACCAGTATGCGCCAGAACAAGTCAGTGGATGTCTTTTAGCTGACGATATGGGCTTAGGTAAAACACTTCAGCTCTTATGTTTTATTGGTGAGTATCTTGAAAATGCTGAAGATAAGAAACCAGTGTTAATTGTGGCTCCAGTTTCACTGTTAGAGAATTGGGAAGCCGAAGCAAATCGATTCTTTAGTGGTAAATTTGCCAAAATATTAAGTTTATATGGTGATAACTTAAAAGATAGAAAAATCCCCAAGCATTTGATTTCAGCACAGTTAAGAGAAAATCATGGTATTACACACCTTTTAGAGGACGATTGGCGTGGTGATGCTGATATTGTTTTAACAACCTACGAGACGATGCGTGATCTTGAATTTTCTTTAGCTAGAGAAGACTGGAGTATAATGATTTGTGATGAAGCACAAAGAATTAAAGTTCCTACAGCAATGGTGACAAAGGCTGCAAAAGCTCAAAAAGCAGATTTTAAAATTGCATGTACAGGTACTCCAGTAGAGAACTCTTTAACCGATCTTTGGTGCTTATTCGATTTCATTCAAGAAAACTTATTAGGTCCTTTAAATGAGTTTGGTAAAAGTTATCGAAAACCTATAGAAAATGCTGAAAATAATGATGAAGCAGCACTATTAAAGCTTCGTGAGTTGATAGCCCCTCAAGTCTTACGAAGAATGAAACATGATGTCGCAGATTTACCCGCTAAAACTGAGGTAGATAACTGTAAAAATATTGAAATTTCATTATTGCAAAGACAATTATATATTGATGTGGTTAACCGCTTTAAAAAATTGTCTGCAGAAGGTAATCAGGGAGCGATGTTAACTTCTTTGCATAGTATGAGAATGATCTGTGCTCATCCATTACAGTTTCAGCCAAGTGCTACTTTAAATGGTTCTCCAAAAGTAAGTTGGTTAATCAAAACTTTAGAATCTATCAAGCAAAAAAATGAAAAAGTCATTATCTTTACTGAATTTAGAGACATTCAAGTATTTCTTAAACGAATTCTTCTGGAAAGATTCGGCTTAAACGTTACAACGGTCAATGGTGATTCAAATACGAGCAGTAAAAAAGGCTTAACACGGCAAAACTTGATTGATAAATTTCAAGAAAAATTAGGATTTAATATCATTATCTTGTCCACTACAGCAGTAGGGTTTGGTGTTAACATTCAACGTGCTAATCATGTCATTCATTATACACGTAGTTGGAATCCAGCTAAGGAAGATCAAGCGACTGACCGTGCATATCGTATTGGGCAAGATAAAGAAGTTTTTGTTTACTATCCAACAGTTGTAACGGACGAATTCAAGACTTTCGAAGTAAAGTTGGATCGACTTTTATCAAGTAAAAGAGAATTAGCTGATGATATGTTAAAACCAAATATGGATCTAGGTTGTGAATTAATCAAATTAATTTAAAGGTTAATCCTAAATAAATTGGTCTAGAGGAAAGATATG
>NZ_DJDC01000142.1:0-20341 GCF_002430855.1 Acinetobacter sp. UBA5934
TTAGAAGCGGTAACCAATTTTCAAGCCATAACCAATTGCATGGTTATCTTCAAAGTCAGCTTTTACAGCGCCGCCAGTTTGAGCCTGAGCATCGCCCAACCAGAAGTATTTAACCCCAGCTTGAATAAAGTAGTTTTCAGCAGGGCTGTATTGACCACCCAGACCTACACTCCAATAGCCTTCAGTTGGACCTAATGTCGTTACAGGGTTACCAGCGCCAGAGTCATATCCAACGGCAGCAGTACCAGCCCACTTGCTATTAAACTTATGAGATAGACCTGTCGTTACAGAATATTGGTCATCTGTGTAATCAATAAGATTTTGTTTAGCACCTAAGGCTGCAGTTGTATTTGCTAAAAATTTTGGAGTTACTACAAAGTTATCCCAATGTACCCAACGTAAATTAGCAAAAGCTAATGTGTTTGGAGCAACACCAGTTTGTAAGTCAACATTTACCGATTGAGGAGTAATCGCATCTAAACCTGCAGTTAACATGGGTAGGGTGCCAACTGGAGTTGTAAACGTTTCCTCAGCTTGAACTTTGTGCTTGATTTCAGAGCGATAAGTAACTGCTGCTTTAAGCGCGATTTCAGGAATTTGATAAGCAAAACCAGCAGCCCAACCGTAAGCTTCTTTTTCATCCACTTTAACGTTGTAACCGCTTAATGTGCCTGCAGGTGGTTTTGCGTATGCATTACCACGTAATTTAATGTCGGCTTCAACAGTCTGCCAAACTGGCCCTGCATAGAAATTCCAGTTTTCATTTGGCTGATAACCAATTAAAGCAGTGAGATTATTGGTTTTTACCTTAACCGAAGTGCCTTCAACACCATTGGAAAAGTTGGAACCATCAACTTGATAAGTCGCATCTGCACCATAAGGTTGGTCATATAAAAGACCGAGGGAAACTTTATCCGTTGCTTGAACTTTAATGGCAGCAGAGGGGAAGTAGTAGTCATCTCCCATGTCGCCAACATTATTGCCACTTTTATCTTTACCTTTAACTTCAGGATCAAGAACAGAAATTCCAGCTTCCGCATAATTACCAGGCTGTAAAAAAGCAGAAATGGATTGGCCTGAGCGATCTAAACCAGCGGCAAAAACTGAAGTGCTTGGAAGTAGGCTGATTAAAATTGCAGAATGTATTTTATTGAGCTTCATGGTTCTTTCCCTGATGCCATTTTGTAACTAAAAGTGGTGGAAAAGTAACATAAATAAAAAAAGAGTAAATACTCTGCTTGGTTGTGAACATTGACTGATAAGCTCATTAATTGAACTTGCTAGAGTAATAATTCTATTTTTAAGAAATTATGTTTATGATTTTTAAATAAAAAGAAAATGATAACGAGGCAATCAAAAGATAAAATTCATAGTAACTGTTTGATTGAAAATAGAGCTGTTAATTTATAAGTGTAAATTAAATATGAATTTAAGATTGAAAAAAGACCATCGCGAGCGATGGTCTTTTTTTATTTATTAAATATTAGAAGCGGTAACCAATTTTAAGACCGTATGCAAGTGCATCGTTGTCTTCAAAGGTCGCAACAGATGTATCCGTACCGAATTGAGCACCTGATTGAGCTTTAGCATCGCCTAACCAGAAGTATTTCACGCCGCCAGCGATGAAATAGTTTGGTGCTGGGCTGAATTGTAAACCTAGACCCACATTCCAGTAACCTTCAGTAGGACCAAGGGTAGATACAGGGTTGCCTGCACCAGAGTCCCAACCTACTGATACATTACCAGCCCATTGTTCACTTAGTTTACGTCCCACACCTACGGTTGCAGAAATTTGATCGTCAGAATATGCAACTAAGTCAAAACCATTTGGTTTGCCAGTTGAAGCTACAACAGGTCCTTGTAAAGTTGCTGTACCAAATTTAGGTGGACGAATTGAAAAGTTTGACCATTCCACCCAACGCACATTAGCAAATGCTACCGTGTCTGCCATGATTCCAGTTTGAAAATCTAAGTTAACAGATTGTGGTGTTGTAATAGAAGTATCTGAATTTGGTAGTGCGTTAAATGCAGCAAATAAACCTGTGTTGAAAGTTTCAGCGGTCGCTATATCATGATCAATTTCAGAACGATAAGTTACAGATGCTTTTAGGGCAATATCAGGAATCTGATATGCAAAGCCAGCTAACCAACCTGCAGCACCATCTTCTTTCATATTGGCATTATAAGAACCAAATGTAGAATTGCCACCGTATGCTAAACCACGTAATTGAACATTACCTTTAACAGTTTGATAGACAGGGCCGGCATAAATATTCCAGTTTTTAGTTGGTTGAAAACCAAAAATCATCGCAATATTTTGAGAATCAACTTCTACACTTGTTGAGTCTGTAGCATTGCGAAATAAGCCTTCACCTGTAGGGCTTAAAGCAGCATCTGAAGTTGAATATTTAGCATCTGCTCCAAAAGGTTGATCGTAAATTAAACCAAAAGAAAAATTATCAGTAATCTGGAGTTTTAATGCCGCAGATGGGAAATAATAATCTTCACCCATATCTGAAATATTTGAATTATTAGCGTTAGCTTTACCTGAAACATCTGGGTCCAGCGCAGAAATACCCGCTTCAAAATAGTTGCCTGGTTGTAAGAAGGCTGCTATTGATTGACCTGAACGATCAAGAGCTGCTGCAAATGCACCTGTCATTGGTACTGTTGCAAGAATCATCGCGGTAGTAAGAGTTTTTAATTTCATTCTGTGTCTTTCCTTGAGGTACAAATTTTTTAACTGCAGATGAGTGTTATTAATGCGTTGAATTCTTTTGGTAACATCTGTCTTTCAACTAGATATCATTTGTTACTCCATGTGACAAAAATAACACAATAAAAAAAAGAGTAAATGCTCTAGAAAAACTAATTGAAATAAAAAAACAATTTATTAGAGTTTTTAATCTAAATTTAATTTAATTTAAGATATTAAGTTTTTGAAAATTAATAATAAATTAAAATTTAAGCTAAATTTCCATTTGATTAAAAAATAATCATTTATTATAAAAATCGTGGTATTAATTTGTTATATAGATCACATTATTTAAGTGCAGTCATCTTGATGCTCTAGAGCACTGACTTCGATTGAGAAATTTATAGAAGAAGATTTTTTTATTTTAATAAAATAATTGTGCGCCCTGCGGGACTCGAACCCACGTCGGTCGCTTAGGAGGCAACTGCTCTATCCAGTTAAGCTAAGGGCGCAATGCGCAGCTAATTTAGCGTAAATACGGGTAAAAAAAAAGTTATTGTCGAAACAATAACTTTTTAAATAACTTATTTTTAGAGGTTCTGCTTAAGATTTATTCATCTTGAGTGTTTTGAATAAACCAAACATCACTGCAATCCAGACCGGAATCATCAGTACAGATTCCTTAAATCCTTGGGTCCACATAATATAAAGTACCGTCACAATGAAGATCAGGACCAGATAATTACTGATAGGCGACCACAGTGCAGGGAATTTGGTTTGAATCGCAGCTTTTTTAACAGCCTGTTTGAATTTCAAATGCGTCAAGCTGATCATGGCCCAGTTAAGTACCAGTGCGCCCACGACTACATACATCAAGTGGCCTAAAGCATCTTCTGGAACAAAGTAGTTTAAAAGCACACAACCAAAGATGAGCAGCGCTGAAAATAGAACAGCAGGAATTGGTACACCTTGTTTATTCACATTGTTAAATACTTTCGGTGCATTGCCTTGCTGCGCCAGACCATAAAGCATCCGGCTATTGGCATACATACCACTGTTATAAACAGATAACGCTGCAGTTAGGATAATGAAATTGAGTAAGTGCGCTGCCCAGCCAATACCGAGTTGACTGAAAATCATCACAAATGGACTTTTATCCAGACCACCTAGATCAAGCTGATTCCACGGCACCAGCGATAAAAGAATCGTGAGTGAGCCAATATAGAAAATCAGAATACGGAACACGACCTGGTTAATGGCTTTGGGAATCGTCTTTTCAGGGTCTTTGGCTTCTGCAGCTGCCATACCAATCAGCTCAATACCACCGAAGGCGAACATGAGGAAAGCCAGCATATAGAATAAGCCTTCAAAGCCATTCGGGAAGAAACCACCATGTGTCCAAAGATTGCTAAATGAAGAGGTTGATCCTGCATCTGCGGTCAGTAATAAATACAAACCGAAAACAATCATGGAAATCACGGCAGTCACTTTAACTATGGAAAGCCAGAATTCAGATTCACCATAAAATTTCACATTGCCGAGATTGACCAAAGTAATGACAATGAAAAAGAACAGGACTGAAGCCCAGGCAGGAATATGAGGCCACCAGTAATTAATATATTTAGCAACCGCGGTAAGCTCTGTCATGGCCACTAGAATGTATAAGATCCAGTAATTCCAGCCCGCTAGGAAACCCGGGAATTTGCCCCAATATTTAAAGGCAAAATGGCTAAATGATCCTGCTACAGGCTCATGTACAATCATTTCACCGAGTTGGCGCATGATTAAAAAGGCGATTAAACCACCAATGGCGTATCCCAGAATGATGGAAGGACCAGCAGATTGGATGACCTGTGCGGAACCTAAGAATAAGCCTGTCCCAATTGCACCGCCCATGGCGATCAGTTGGATATGACGGTTCTTTAAGCCACGCTGAAGTTTAGAGGACTCGTTGTTCAAAGTATTCAGCCCGACAATGTGTAAGGAAAGGATTGAAATGGATTGTAATGGATTGAAATGTATTAGCCTAGTACAGGCTAAACAGAGCGATTGTCAAAAAATAATCATATAAAAAATATTTTATATATTTCTATTTTGAATCAATAGATTAATTTTATTTTTTATTACATAAAATAAAATGATAGGAATGATAAAAAAAAGTTCGTGATTGGTTTTTTATACTTAAGTCAAGAGAAGCATATATTTGATAAAAAAATCGCTATGATGCTTTTTAGCATTTTGCTGATGATGTACAACAATGATAAATGAAAGGACTAAATAGAATGAGTTTTGCTCCACAAATCAAGATTCCAGCAACCTATATGCGTGGCGGTACCAGTAAAGGTGTGTTCTTTAAACTGGATGACTTGCCGCAAGCTGCACAGCAGGCTGGAAAAGTGCGTGATCAATTATTATTGCGTGTGATTGGTAGTCCTGATCCATACGGCAAACAAATTGATGGCATGGGTGGAGCAAGTTCAAGTACCAGTAAAACCGTGATTTTGGCCAAAAGTACGCAGCCAGATCATGATGTGGATTATTTATTTGGGCAGGTTTCGATTGATCAGCCTTTTGTCGACTGGAGCGGTAACTGCGGCAACTTAACGGCTGCTGTCGGTTCATTTGCCATTAGCAATGGTTTGGTAGATGCAGAACGTATTCCTGAAAATGGCATCTGTACAGTCCGCATCTGGCAAGTGAATATTGAAAAAACCATTATTGCCCATGTACCGATGACCAATGGACAGGTACAGGAAACCGGTGATTTTGAGCTGGATGGTGTGACTTTTCCGGCTGCGGAAGTTGCCATTGAATTTCTGGACCCGGCTGATGATGGTGACGAGGGCGGGGCCATGTTCCCGACAGGCAATGTAGTCGATACCCTGGACGTTCCAGAAATCGGAATTTTTCAGGCGACCTTTATTAATGCCGGTATTCCAACCATTTTTTTAAATGCTGAAGATATTGGTTATGAGGGCACGGAATTACAGGATGCCATCAATGGCGATGCTCAAGCCTTGGCGCGTTTTGAAACCATTCGTGCTTATGGCGCTAAGCAGATGGGTCTGATTCAGGACATTGCCGAAGCGGAAAAGCGCCAACATACGCCGAAAATTGCCTTTGTTTCCAAGCCGAAAAGCTATACATCATCCAGTGGTAAAGACATTCAAAGTCAGGATGTCGATTTACTGGTGCGTGCCTTGTCGATGGGTAAACTGCATCATGCCATGATGGGAACAGCTGCGGTTGCCATTGGTACGGCTGCCGCGATTCCTGGAACGCTGGTGAATTTGGCGGCAGGTGGCGGAGCACGTGAAGCAGTACGTTTTGGTCATCCTTCAGGAACCTTGCGTGTAGGCGCGCAAGCGATTCAGGAAAATGGACAGTGGGTAGTCAAAAAAGCTGTCATGAGCCGCAGTGCCCGAGTTCTGATGGAAGGTTGGGTCAGAATTCCAGAAGATAGCTTGAAATAGCAAACTAGATAGAGAAACTTGCGAGAAAGCAGTATCATGCTGCTTGTCATTGATCCGTAAGTTAGCTTAGCTAAAACTTAAACGATGATGACGATTCAATTCTCATGCAGATGAGGAATCGCAAGTTCTCTGTCGATGGTGACAAGAGCGTTGTATATTAGATCTAGGTATCAATTTTAATTTCCCGGACCTATTAACCAAAGCAAAGTATTCGAGGCGAATGTGTCATCTTTAACTGACGTACAAGCAAATGTATTAACCCAAGCACAGCAAAGTATTCAACAAGATTTATTAACTGCATTAGACGCATTTGCTCTTCCAGAACCACTTAAAGGGGCAGTGCATCATGCAGTGATGTTGGGCGGGAAACGGGTACGTCCTGCGCTGTGTTATGCAACCGCTGCGTTAAAACCGAATGCAAATTTTGCTGCCGTGCGCCGGGCTGCCGTCGCCATTGAAATGATTCACTGTTATTCACTGGCTCATGATGATTTACCCTGTATGGATAATGATTCCTTACGTCGTGGTCAGCCGACCTGTCATGTGGCTTTTGGTGAAGATACGGCATTACTGGCCGGTGATATTTTGCAGTCAATGGCCTTTGAAATATTAGGCAGTCGTCTGTTTGATCAAGGCCCGGCAGTTGCTCCGACCATTGTTTTAAAACAGATGCAAATCTTGGCGACTGCCAGCTCGAAAATGGTCTGTGGTCAGGTGCTGGATTTGCAGGCTGAAGGCAAGCATGTGAATCAGGACGCTTTGGAAAATATTCACCGTAATAAAACCGGTGCTCTGATTTCTGCAGCCGTGATGATGGCAGCTGTGACTGTATTTGAAGGCACCGATCCTGCCATTCCAAAACTGCGTGAATATGCGCAAGCGATTGGACTGGCTTTTCAGGTCCAAGATGACATTCTGGATATTATTTCCGATACTGAAGTCCTAGGAAAAACTGCGGGTAAAGATGAGCAGGTGGACAAATCGACCTATCCTGCACTCATGGGGCTGGAAAAAGCTCAAGCCTACGCCAAAGAATTGCATGATCAAGCCTTGAATGCTTTGGACATGTTTGCTGAAAATGCAGCAGAATTGAACCAAATTTCCCAATTTTTACTGGCGCGTAAAAGCTAAAAAGTATTTTTGTACATATAAAAAAGAGGACATCAAGTCCTCTTTTTTTTATTTTTACATTCTAAAAATTATTTAGATGCTTTATACAAGCGGTCACCTTCATCGAAACGCGTGGTGACTTCAGCTGAAGGCGCTTTACCCAGTAGGCTCACGACTACAATGGCAATCATAGAAGTAATAAAGCCAGGAATAATTTCATAAACACCGGTATCACCCAACAGGTTTTTCCAGAGAATGACTACTACAGCACCTACCAGCATACCTGCAAGTGCACCATTTAAAGTCATGCGACGCCAGAACAGGGAAAGAATAATCAGTGGACCGAAGGCTGCACCAAAACCTGCCCATGCATATGCCACCAAGCCTAAAACCTTGGATTCAGGGTTACCTGCCATCCAGATAGCAAGTAAGGCAATCAGCAATACCATGAGACGGCCAACCCAGACCAGTTCGGTTTGCGTGGCATTTTTACGCAAGAATGATTTGTAAAAGTCTTCGGTTAAGGTACTTGAACAAACCAGTAACTGGCAGCTGAGGGTACTCATCACTGCGGCCAAAATCGCAGCCAGTACAATACCGGCAACCCATGGGTTAAACAGAATTTTAGTCAGTTCCATAAATACAGTTTCAGGATTGGCCGTCACTGCACCTGCAAGTTCCGGGTGTTGCTGGAAGTAGGCAATCCCGAAGAAACCTGCTGCTACTGCACCGCCTAGACATAAAGTCATCCATGCCATACCAATACGGCGCGCATTAGGAATGGATTTCACCGAATCTGCAGCCATAAAACGCACCAAAATATGCGGCTGACCAAAGTAGCCCAAGCCCCATGCCAGCAATGACATAATCGCCACAAAGCTTAAATCGCCCATGACATTCATGGCTTGGGGACGTGCGGCTTCAAGCGCCAAGGTCATTTGAGACAGATCGGAGAAACTTAAAATCGTCACAATAGGCGTCAGCAACAAGGCAAAAATCATCAATGTCGCTTGAATAGTATCGGTCCAGCTGACCGCGAGGAAACCACCGATAAACACATAACTAATAGTGGCAATGGCACTGATCCAGAGCGCGGTGCTATAAGACAGGTCAAACATGTTTTCAAATAGACGCGCACCTGCCACCATGCCTGAAGCACAATAAATGGCAAAGAAAATCAAAATGATGAAAGCTGATGTAACACGCAAGATTTTCTTTTGGTCATTAAAACGGTTGGAGAAATAGTCTGGCAAAGTGAGGGCATTATGCTGCACTTCGGTATGCACACGAAGGCGACCGGCAACTAGCAGCCAGTTGAGCCATGCACCAATAATCAGGCCAATGGCAATCCACATTTCAGATAAGCCTGAAAGATAAATTGCACCGGGAAGTCCCATCAGCAACCAGCCACTCATATCTGAAGCACCGGCAGAGAGCGCTGTTACGAAACTACCTAAACGACGACCCCCCAAAATGTAATCAGAGAAATTGGCAGTTGCGCGATAAGCCATAAGACCAATCGCGATCATGGCGACAATATAAAAAAGAAAGGTAATTAAGGTCGGATTTAGGGAGCTCATACGGTATCCATTTACAAGGTGGACAGTAGATCGAAACAAAGGCTTATAGAAAGAAGCACAAATAATTTCAAAAAAATAACGTGAAATTTAACCATAGATTAAAAAAAAATGCTGAATTTTTTCCAGCTCAAAAAAATAGACAGCATAAAAGCTGTCTATCCTTCTAAAAATTATAGGATTTTAGTTATTACGGCCCATTACACCGCGAATGGTGTTTAAGATGTCAGCAGGTAACACCACAGTCTTGGCATTATTTGACTTCGACATATCCTGCATGGCTTTGACATATTGTTCACCCAGCAGATAAGCCACCGGAATTTCCTTATCACCCACGGCTGAACTCACCATTTCAATGGCACGCTGTGAAGATTCAGCCAATACCACTTGCGCTTCGGCATCGCGGCGTGAGGCTTCCAGGCGACCATCGGCTTCTAAAATCGCAGCCTGTTTTTCACCATCTGCTTTGGTCACGGTTGCACGGCGCTGACGTTCCGCAGCCGCCTGAGCTTCCATAGCGGCCTGCATGGTTGCTGAAGGTTGGATATCCTGAATTTCTACAGTTTTCAGGGTAATGCCCCAATCGGAAATATCATCGGAAATGGCGGCTTTCAATTTGGCTTTAATGTGATCACGTGAGGAGAGGGCATCATCCAGATCCATTTCGCCGACAATAGAACGCAGTGAGGTTTGCACCAGGTTTTGAATGGCCCAGGTATAGTTTTCAATGCCGTAAACCGCTTTTTCCGGGGTGGTGATATTAATATAGGCCACTGCATTCATCAGCAGTACCGCATTGTCACGGGTAATCACTTCCTGCGAAGGAATATCCAGCACGATATCTTTGGTGGTGACTTTATAAGCCACTTCATCAATATAAGGAATGACAAAACTGAGTCCTGGCCCAAGCGTGGTATGGTATTTACCCAGACGTTGTACAATCCATTTATAACCCTGCGGAACAATCCGCACCCCTTTAAAAATGGTCACACCGGCAAAAACCAGCAGTGCTAAAACAATAATTGTTCCACCAGACATGTTATTTCCTCATTTTATATATTTTCATTATGTGAATGGTGTGGCTTGACCACGAGATCGTTGCCCGAAATTTCCACGACACGTATCCGATCCCCCACCTGAACCGGTGCTAAGGTGCGGCAGTTCCATTCATCTGAGCCCAAAACTGGCATGGGGAAACGGACGGTAATGTGGTCATGTTGCATATGGGTTTGAATGACCATACCGACCTGACCGATTGTAGCTTCGCGAGACAATCCGGCTTTGGTTTTATCGATTGAAAGCGGTTTAATAAATTTGAACCACAGCAAGGTGCAAAGAACGGACAAGATAATCCAGGTGATAATTTGGGTGGTAAAGCCCATCATCGGAAACATCCAGTATAAAACCCCGACCATGATGGCACCGATACCAAACCATAATGCAGCAAAAGCAGGCAGCATCAATTCAGAGAGCATGAGTAAAACACCCAATACAAACCAGTGCCAAGGTTCCAAAACAAATTCCATACATCTACTCGTGTATTGTAAAAATTGATATAGACGACTAACTGTCTATATCAATTTAGCAGATGAATAAGTCTTTGAATATTAAAAAAGCATAATTTTTAAATTCTGGATTTTGGCGCAGGTTTAAAGGCCGCGGGTGACTTTTTAAAATCGTTAATTGCTCTTTCAATAGAGCTGATTTTTAGCTGGGTGGCTTTTTCACCTTCCAGAATAGATTCATTACTGGCTTTTAAATCCAGTGTACCTAAATGCCCCACTTTGGGCTGAATAATCACATTGGCCTGGTTCAGTTCTTCATTAATGCTTTGCTGCCCCATAATATTGATGGTCTGGTCCAGCAGGCCCCACATGTTCAGTGGCTTGTTACCGACTGGACGTGCAGAAATATCCACAGCAATGACAATATCAGCGCCCATGGCCTTCGCCGTTTTCACCGGAATCGGGCTGACCAGCCCGCCATCGACATACTGTTTCCCGCCAATGATTGCTGGGACAAAAACATTCGGGATACTGCAGGAAGCACGCACAGCCTGACCAGCATTGCCTTTAATGAACTCAGCTTTAGTGCCATTGTCCAGACGGGTCGCAACAGCCGCAAAGCGAATCGGGAATTGTTCAATCGTTTTATTGGCAATGTGCTTATTCACGTAATTCTGTAATTTTTGACCTTGCACCACACCTTGACTGTTCAGGGTCAAATCACGGATATCCGATTCTTTTAAAGTCAGTGCAATTTGCTGTAATTGATAAGGTGTTTTACCACTGGCATAAATACTGCCGACAAAACTTCCGGCACTGGTCCCCGTGACAATTTTGGGTTTAATGCCATGCGATTCTAAAACTTTCAGTACCCCAATATGGGCAAATCCTTTGGCACCGCCACCTCCTAAAGCTACGGCCACCACAGGCTCACGCGCTTTAAGCACAGTCGTTTGAGGAGGGGTTTTAGTCGCCTTATCACAGCCAACCAGGCTCAACGCAAGCAGACCCATGAAAGAATATTGCACAAATTTCATATTTGCAATTGGATACCAAATAGACAAAAGTGCGCACATGACAGCAGATTATTGCGATTTTGACTAGCTATTTTTTATACGATTTTGTAAAGGTTTGGCCAGCCATTCTGGATTTTTTGGAGAAAATTTACCCGTATATTGATTCAGAATTTGATCCAGATCCTGTTCATAATTTCCAGTCGGGTGAAACACGCCAAGACAGTGAATGGCCTTGTTTTTATAATCCAGCGAAAACATCACAATCGGAATTTCGGAACCGACCGCAATACGGTAAAAACCGCTTCGAATCGCTTCCGCCTGTTTCCGTGTTCCTTCCGGGGCCATCCCGACCCAGATCTGCTCTTGGGTATGAATAAAATCGATAATTTGCTGAGTTGTACCTTGTTGAATACTGCGATTGACCGGGACTACGCCAATCCATTGCAGCAAGGGTTTAAGCGGCGTATTAAATAAGGTGTGTTTGCCAAAAACCGTGATCTTGATTCCCAGTCCCAGTAGCGCGGTAAAGCCATGCCAAGCATCGATATTCGAGGTGTGTGGAGAAATAATTGCCACCGCTTTAGGCAGGTTGGGAAATTCACCATCAAAACTCCAGCCTTGAGCCAGAAATAATGTTTTAAAAAAATTTCGGCTCAAGTGGCTACCTCGGGCAGGCACCTGATCAGGCAATTTCGGAAATTTTGAGCTCATGGTCGCGTATTGGATTTCCTGGCAAATCTATCGACTTTTAAATATGTTAAGCTTTTGCGAAATAAGATTCATTGGCAAAATGTTAGCCACAATGCGGCTGGCTTGAGCAAAATCATCAATCGGGTTTTTAATCCTAAGGGCACCTTATGCCAACTACATCGCAGCTTTATATTCTGCTGTTCTCTTTATATTGGGCACAAGGTTTACCTGTTGGTTTTATGACACATGCTTTACCGGTCATTTTACGTGCCCAGGGGGTATCACTGGCACATATTGGTGGTTTTGGCTTATTGATGTTGCCGTGGTCGATTAAAATTTTCTGGGCACCCTGGGTTGACCGTTTTGGCTATTCAGCATTTGGTCATTACCGCAGTTGGATTGTACCGACCCAGCTATTAAGTGTTGCTGTGCTGATAGGGCTATCTTTTCTGCCGATTCAGACATTAAATCAGCCAGTCTACTTACTGACGTTTTTTATGGCTTTACTCAGCATGAATCTGGTCGGTGCAACCCAGGATATTGCCACCGATGGTCTGGCAGTCAATATGCTGAATCATCAGCAGCAACATTGGGGCAATACCTTTCAGGTCATTGGCTCTCGACTGGGCTTTATTGTCGGTGGGGGAGCCATTTTATGGGCGCTGGACTGGCTGGATTGGCAAAGCACTTTTTTAATCTTGGCGGGACTGGTGCTACTGAATACATTACCGGTTTTAGGGCTGAAAGAACCGCAGCGATTAAAGCAGATCTCATCGAATGAGGAAGCAGGAACATTTCACTGGAACAAAATAAAAAACTATCTGGCCTATTTTTATCAAGACCAGCATCTTGCTGCATGGCTTGCTGTCCTGATCACATTTAAAATTGCTGATGGTTTGGCTGGACCTTTACTTAAACCCTTAATGGTAGATTTAGGTTTAACATTTTCCCAAATTGGCATCTATGTGACCATGCTGGGGGCATTGGCTGCATTAATTGGGGCAGGACTTGCCGGACTGAGTTTAAAGTACATGTCTCGTGCCAGTGCATTGTTAAGTTTTTCTATTCTAAAAATTCTGAGCTTGGCTGCATATGCATGGCTCGCTTTTCAATATGAGGCCCACACTAAAATTGAAACCTGGGTGATTTATCTGATTAATGCAGCTGAAGACATGATTTCCGCCATGTTATTGGTAGTGATGCTGACTTTGGTGATGCAATACAGCCGCAAAGCTTTGGCAGGCACCGATTTCACTTTTCAGGTGGCATTAATGGCAACGGTCAGCGGAGGTCTTTATAGCCTAAGTGGAATATTTGCTGATGTGCTAGGTTATGCGCACTATTTGCTGGCTATTACTATTATTGCAATTTTGTCTGTTGTTTTTATTTTGTGCTGGATAAGCTATTTAAAAAAACCATACGACAAGAACATTTCGTAAATAAAAACCTAAAGTACTAAAAAATATATATAAATATTAAATTATTCATTTTGTAATGTAAGATAGAGTTGTAACATTTGTTACAAGATAATTTGGAATCTTAATAAATGAAAACTAAAATTGCAGCAGCGATTGCTTTAAGTGTGTTAGGCGGATCAACATTCGCAGCACCGACCTTTTATGGGGAAATTGATGCAAGTATCGACTACTTACCAGAAGATAATGCCAATACTTCTGATAAAGATGTAGTAGAAGTCAGTTCTAATAGCTCTTTCATTGGTTTAAAGGGTGAAGAAAAACTTAACGATCGTTTAAGTGCAGTTTATGCCATCGAGTGGGGTCTAAGTGCAGATGGGGATAGCACAGACTGGACGACGCGTAACCGTTTTGTCGGTTTAAAAGATGCCCAATTCGGTACCTTAAAAGTGGGTGCACATGACACGCCACTGAAACAGCTTTCAAGCCCGGTGGATAGCTTTAACAACTACGTCGCCAATAAAGCCGATGTTACAGGCATCATGACTGGTGAAACTCGTGTTTCTAACGTAGTCGTTTATGAGTCTCCAGCCATTGCCTTGCCTACAGGTGCAATTAAAGTAAATGCTTTATTGGCTTCCGGGGAAGATTCAGGCATTGCAAAAGGGAATGGAGCGTCTAAAACTGCTGGTCGTGGCTTAGGTGATGCATGGTCTGCATCTGTTGTTTATGATAGCCCAGTGGTTGTAGCAGGTATTGCTTATGATAAAGCGATTCCAGGTAACTTCTTAGGTCGAGGCTTTGTTAATGCTACTGAACCAGAAGTCACAGGTGGTAGTTTACTTGCTGCTGCAAATACCGTTCGTGCCATTGGTCGTGTAAATCTATTAAACAATGCTTTAGCATTAAAAGCTTTATATCAGACTTCAGAAGTTGAAGAAACTACAAATGCAGATAATGGAACTTCGGCTACTTGGTTAACAGCAATTCGTAATATCGATGATTCACAGGGCTGGTTGGTAGGTGCAGAATACAACATCCCTACAGCAAAAGCTTGGACAGTAAAAGCGCAATATAGCCAAAACACCACTACTTTTAATAATGCAACAGCCGATTTAGAAGCAAAACAGATTTTTGCTGGTGCGGATTATGCATTCAATAAACAAGTGAAAGCATATGGTTATGCAGGTTACTTGACGCTTGAACAAGGTGATCTTGAAACCAAACAACCTGTAATCGGTACAGGCTTGGAATATAAATTCTAATCAGTTCTGAATTTTCGTTTTTCCAAAAGGCGATGTAAAACATCGCCTTTTTTATTACCATTTTTTCATATTAAGTGAATTTTAAGTTTGGTAATTTAGATTAAGGCATCAGTAAAAAGATTAGCCAACAGTTATGTCAAATATAATCAGCCCGATACGCGATAAGATCAAGCCGATTTCATTAAGCCAGTTTAATTTATTGCTAGCAATCTGGCTGGGTGCGATTTTAAATTTTGCATTTTTTCAGAAAATACAGAGTCTAACGCCATACCAAGGCCCGAAAGCCTATCTGTTTTTAATGGCAACTGTATTGGTGATTGTGGCTGCTTATAACCTGATTTTTCAGCTGATCCAGTGGAAATGGAATGCAAAAATATTTGCCACACTGTTTTTAGTGGTTGGCGGTTTTACTGCATATTTTGTCAATAGTCTGGGCGTGGTGATTTCCCCTGAGCAAATTCAAAATATGATGCAAACCGATGCACGTGAACTCGGCGATTTATTGTCGTTACAGTTTATATTGTGGACAGCTGTTTTTGTTTTATTTCCGATCTTTTGTATCAGTCTGGTTCGTATCAAAGCTGAATCTTTGCCTCGTAAAGTCATTAAAAAACTGTTGAGTGGCGTTGCATCATTGCTGCTGGTAGGTACTTTGCTATTTCTTTTTTATGTCGATTATGCTGCAATTTTTCGTGAACATCGTGATTTAAAAGGCATGATTTCTCCACAAAATACTATCTCGGCCACTTTGTCCTATTATCACAAATCTGCACCTAAAAAGAATTTGCCTTTAATTCAATATGGTGAAGATGCACATCTGGTTGAGCCAGTAAAAGAAAATGTTAAACCTAAGCTGATGGTACTGGTGGTCGGTGAAACAGCGCGCGCAGAAAGTTTTTCATTGAATGGTTATGCCAAAAATACCAATCCGGAACTCTCTAAACTGGACATTATCAATTTTAGTCAGGTCAGTTCATGCGGTACTGCAACTGCCGTGTCCGTACCATGCATGTTCTCTGGTATGCCGCGTAAAGATTATGACGAGCAGCTGGCCAGTCACCGGGAAGGATTACTTGATATTGCCCAGCGTGCCGGCTATAAAGTGACCTGGATAGATAACAATTCAGGGTGTAAAGGTACGTGTAACCGGATTGAACAGTATCAGATTCCGCAACAGCTCAAAGAGAAATGGTGTGCTAAAGATGGTGACTGTTATGATGAAATTCTGGTCGACAGTCTAAAAGCTTATCTGGCTGCGATTCCTGAAACCGACAAGACTCCGCGTTTAATTGTGCTGCATCAGATGGGGAGTCATGGACCTGCGTATTATCAGCGTTCCAAAGCACCCTTCCAGCCTTTTAAACCGAGCTGTGATAGTAATGCGATTCAGGGCTGTAGCAGCACAGAACTGTTGAATAGTTATGATAATTCGATTGTATATACTGATCATGTTCTAAGTTCGCTCATTCAGGTGTTAAAAGGCAACAGCACTTATCAAACCGGATTCTGGTATCTGTCTGATCATGGTGAATCGACCGGAGAACATGGTTTGTATTTGCATGGCTCGCCTTATGCGATTGCACCGACTCAACAAACCCATGTGCCCATGCTGATGTGGTTTTCACCTGAATGGACCGAGCAAAATTCTGCGCAAATCACTTGCTTAGCCCAGCAAAAAAGCAAAGAATTAAGTCAGGATAATTTGTTCCCAAGTCTGTTAAGTTTACTGGATGTCAAAACCCAAACCATTGATGAACAAAATAATATGTTGCAGCAATGTCAGTCAAAAAAGAAAGTATGAGTTTAAAGCATGACTAAAATATTAATGATAGAAGATGATTTTATGATTGCTGAATCCAGCATGACTTTGCTGAAATATCAGCAATTTGATGCGGAATGGGTCAACAATGGAATTGACGGTTTAAAAAAACTTGCACAACAAAAGTTTGATATCGTCTTGCTCGATCTGGGCTTGCCAATGATGGATGGCATGCAGGTGTTGAAACAGATTCGCCAGCAGTGGCCGGCCTTACCGGTGCTGATTATTTCCGCACGGGATCAGCTGCAAAACCGGGTGGATGGATTAAACAATGGGGCAGATGACTATCTGATCAAGCCTTATGAATTTGATGAACTGTTGGCCCGCATCCATGCTTTATTACGCCGTAGTGGGGCAGAGTCTGCGCTTCAGGACAGTCAGCAAATTTTAAGTTATGGTGAATTGTCTTTGGATGTGGAACAGCATATTGCCAAGTTTAAAGGGCAATATATTGACCTGTCCAATCGTGAATGGGCGATTTTGATTCCTTTGGTCAGTCATCCAAACAAGATATTTTCTAAAGCCAATTTAGAAGATAAATTGTATGATCTTGATAGCGAAGTGAGCAGCAATACCATCGAAGTGTATGTGCATCACTTACGTGCCAAACTCGGTAAAGATTTTATTTGCACCATTCGTGGCTTAGGTTATCGGCTGGGACAACTATAGAATCAGCTCACAATAAAATCAGCTATAAGGTCAGAAACTGGTGCAGTCACAGTATTCATTAAAAAAACGCCTGATTATTTATGTTTCTGTTTTTAGTATTGCTTTAGGATGCTTGCTGATTTTTTCCGCTTACCGCATTGCACTGCAAGAAATTAATGAAGTGTTAGATGCACAGATGCAGAATCTGGCAGAACGTGTCGCGCAGCATGATCCAGAACCGGTACAAAGCCAGTTTGATCAAGCCAGGCATTATCACGAAGAAGACCTGTTTGTGGATGTCTGGTCCTATGCACGCGAAGAGCATAAAACCCATGCCATGAATTTATTGGTTCGTCCTGTGAAAAAAGCAGGATTTTACACCCATAAAACTGCACAAGGAGTTTGGCATACTTACGTCCTGCCTTTAAAAAATTATCAGGTACAGGTTAGCCAGCAGCAATCGACACGGCAGCATTTAGCCTTGGAACTTGCCGGCAGTATGTTTATTCCTTATTTACTGTTTATGCCCTGCGTCATCTGGGGGCTCAGCTGGATTATCAGTCGCAGCTTGCAGCCTTTGGATGATTTCAAAGCTGAATTGGCGCAACGCGATTCGGAAGAACTAAGTGCCATTCAATCAAATGCTTATCCGCTTGAAATTGTGCCGACCATTACCGAAATGAATCATTTGTTTGAGCGGATTTCCTCTGCCCAGCAGGAACAGCGACAGTTTATTGCCGATGCCGCACATGAGCTTCGCACACCCATCACCGCATTAAATTTACAGATGCAAATTCTGTTAAAACAGTTTCCGGATGCTCAGGAACTACAGAATTTGAGCAAAGGGTTAATCCGGATCCAACATCTGGTCAGTCAGTTGCTCAATCTGGCGAAACAGGATGCTTCCATTCTAGAGGTGGAAACCAAACAGAATTTCTCACTAAATCAGGTCGCCGTGAATTGCGTGGAACAGCTGATTAATCTTGCCATGCAAAAAGAAATTGATTTAGGTATGGAACGTCAGGAAGATGTATTGCTGTATTGTCAGGAATCTGCGGTACATTCCATTATTTTTAACCTGATTGATAACGCGATTAAATACACGCCTAATCACGGCGTGATTAATGTGTCTGTATTTAAGCAGGATGGTTTTGCCATGATTCAGGTTGAAGATAGCGGACCCGGAATTGCTTCAGAACTGTATGAAAAAATTCTGAAGCGCTTTTATCGCGTGCATCATCACCTGGAAATAGGCAGTGGTCTGGGGCTTTCTATTGTAGATAAAGCCACAGAACGACTCGGCGGTAAGATTTCATTTTCCAAGAGTGCCAGCTTGGGTGGCTTGCAGGTCAATGTACAATTGCCACTCTAGCAGATCACTTCTCTTAGATAATGGGTTCTAGCAGATAGGTGTAAGTAGTTAAACTTTCTCGGCTGCTTTATCCATGCTTTGGCTTGGATTAAATCTTTTATAATTGAGTAGATAAAAGCTGACATTGACGAGCCAGATAATCCAGGCAGTCCATAAGTTATGACTGAGAAAATGTGCTCCGCGCATCATTTGCGCCCAACCCATGGCAAAACCTAAAATAAGCCCCGAGATCAGAAAAAAATAGGCACGTTTTTTATCGGAAAGCCTAAATACAAAAAATCCGGCCATCAATGCAAAGCCGGTAGATGCATGTCCTCCTGGGAAACAGTGACCTTTAGTGGCAGAAAAATCCCAGAAAAAACCTTGATGGGTAGGAATGGTGATATTCCACGGACAGGCATGGGCAGACTGCGATTTTAATAAGCCAATCAGTGACGTTGAAAGGATGACCAGCCAAAAGAAATAACCATACTTCCAGCGTAAAGCTTTTATTTTTTCAAATTTGAACGATGCCAGCCAGATCATGAAAAAGCCGACATATACCAAAATAATCAGATCTTTAACATAACGATGGTTCAGTTCAGCTAGATACCAGTTATCACGTAACAAGAATTTCCCGGATTCACTGACCCAGGGATGCATTAACGCTAGATCCAGTGCGCCACCGATGGGAAAGAGCACCAAAAGCAGGCAGAAACTGATAATAAGGAAACAGCCCTGATAGAGCATGAAGCGTTGCTTATCGTGCATAGTAAAGATCAATTGATTTTAGTACTGCAATTACAACAATAAAAACTTAATCCAGACTTAAGCGAGCTTGAATCGGCGGGTAAAAAGAGTACAAAGGTTAAGGGTTAAATGGCAAGTTGTGTCAAATGCTGATAAGCATATCCAGGAAAGAGCATAATGATGCAAAGGGTCAGTGCTACATTAAACACAAAATTTAGGCTGGGATTTAAATGACTATTCAAGCTGTTTTATTCGATCTTGATAATACTTTAACGCATCGTGACCAGAGCATTTTGGCGTATAGCCAATTTTTGGCTCAGGCTTATCAGCATCAGTTACCGCATGATGAAATCAGCCAGATACAAGCCATTATCCGTCGTATCGATAATGGCGGCTATCCGAAAAAAGAATTGCTCACCCATCCCAGTATTGCTGCATCTGTGGCTCATGCTTTGCTGCAAGAATTAACCTGGAAAAGCCGCCCGGATTTGGAAGAACTCACCCAGTTCTGGTTTCAGCAATTTGGACTTTCCGCAGTGGCCATGCAGGGTGCCAGTCAGCTCTTAACTGAATTAAAACAGGCAGGTTACAAACTGGCAGTCATTTCAAATGGTGGACATGCTACCCGTTTAACCATTTTACAGGGTTTGGGTTTTAGTCATTATTTTCATGAAATCGTCAGTTCTGAACTGGTTGGCATCAGTAAACCAAATCCGGAAATTTTTCTTTATACCAGTCAAAAGTTAGCGGTTGCACCAGAAAACTGTCTTTTTGTGGGAGATCACCCCATCAATGATATACAAGGCGCAAAGAGTGCTGGCATGCAGGCTTTATGGCTGCAAGGTTTTCATGAGGCTAAACAACCTCAGCCCATACATAGCATTCAACGTCTGGCTGAAATTAAACAGTTTTTATGATGTTGATGATCTATAAAATTAGATTATCTAAATTACCATGGCCTCACATTTCAGTGATTTCATTTTGATACCTTTGTGTAGGCAATGTCTCTATTTTTGAAAGGTCAAAA
>NZ_DJDC01000045.1:0-8579 GCF_002430855.1 Acinetobacter sp. UBA5934
CAACGCTCGCCAACCAGCTTAAAAGCAAACTACTCAAAAATTACCCTAAATCTGAAGAAGTTGGATATTTAAAGAAATAAAAAACAAAAAAAAGACACCTTAATAAGTGTCTTTTTTTGAGCGGCATATTCAATTAACGAACAATACCGCGCTTCGATTGTTCCAAAGAATCAATTAATAACTGGACTTCTGGCGCTTCTGGCAGAATATCATTACGAATCTGCTGAATTGCTTGTTCAGTGGTTAAACCTTCTTTATAAATCAATTTAAAGGCTTGACGTAAGGCCTGAATGACATTTTTAGACCAGCCCTTACGACGCATACCTTCAACATTCATCGCAAAGGCATGTGCCGGATTACCAGATACCATCACGTAGGCAGGAACATCTTTTAAAATCAAGGATGCTCCACCAATCATGCTGTAAGAATCAATTTTACAGAATTGATGAATACCCGAGTTACCACCAACCACTACATAATCACCAATATGTACATGTCCAGCAATACCGACATTATTGGCAAAAATATTATGATCGCCCACCATACAGTCATGCGCAATATGGGTATTGACCATCAATAAATTATAGCTGCCAATTTTGGTAAGTCCCTGATCCTGAACCGTACCACGATGCAAGCTGCTATGCTCGCGAATGGAATTGTGATCGCCGATTTCAAGCCAGGTCTCTTCACCAGCATATTTTAAGTCCTGACAAACCTCACCCACACTCGCAAACTGGAATATTTCGTTGTTTTTCCCAATACGAGTATAGCCACCGACCACTACATGTGAATGTAGCTTGGTGCCTTCACCAATGGTGACCTGTGGTCCAATAATACAATAAGGACCAATTTGTACATCTGCAGCAATGACTGCAGAAGAGTCAATAATGGCGGTTGGGTGAATTAAATCGTTCTTACTCATGCCTGCTCTATTTTCTGATGCGAAACCATAATTTCCGCGGTAGTTGCTACAACGCCATCCACTGTGGCTATACAATTATATTTGTAAATGCCACGTTTGTGCATAACTAATTCTGATTTTAATACCAGTTGGTCACCAGCAACGACCTGTTTCTTAAAGCGAACCTTTTCAGCGCCCGCAAAAAGAAACAGTGAGCCTGGCCCTGGCTTTTCATTATTCATGATAAAACCAAGTATACCAGAGACTTGAGCCAATGCCTCAACAATCAATACACCTGGCATAATCGGATAGCCCGGGAAATGTCCCTGTAAAAACTCTTCGTTGATTGAAACATTCTTATAACCCACAATGCCATTATCAGTCACATCAACAATACGATCGACCAATAAGAATGGATAGCGGTGAGGTAAATATTCACGAATTTGTTGAATGTGCATTGGCAATTCAGGCTTCGTAAATGCAGGAGGATTAGACTCAGTCATCATAATTCTATTTACGCTTAAAAGTTGATTCAAGGGACTCGATTTGAGCCTGTATATGATCAAGCCGTTTCACTAATTGGGTCAATGGCACATCTGCTAATTGTTTAAAGCGTACCGCCGCCCGTTTCCAGTGCAAACTTTCTAGCATCGGCGTACCAGAAGAATAGCTCCCTGCCTCAGAAATACTTTTTGTGACCATTGACATACCGGTAATTGTCACATTATCTGCAATATTAATATGACCTACTACCCCTACTGCACCTGCAAATACACAGTTTTTGCCAATTGTAGTACTACCTGCAATACCGCATTTTGCAGCCAGGGCTGTATTTGCACCAATTTTTACGTTGTGGGCAATTTGCACAAGATTATCAATAATAACCCCATCTTCCAGAATGGTGTCATCGAGTGCACCGCGGTCTATGCTGCAATTTGACCCAATTCGGACATCATTACCAATTTTAACTGAACCCAATTGCGCAATACGATGCCATTTACCTTGGTAAGGCGCAAAACCAAAGCCTTCTCCGCCAATCACGGTATTGGCATGAATACGGACACGGTCACCGATTTTTGTTTCACCGGTTAAAGTAACATGTGAATCAATAAAACACTGTTGACCAATTTCTACATCATCATCAATTTTAACGTGTGATTGAATGATGGTGTTATCACCCACTACGCAATGCTCACCAATCACCACATAATGCCCAATATAGGCACTATCGGAAATGATGGCAGAAGGATGGATTTGTGCTGTGCTTTCTATCCCCTGATGCTGATTTTTCTTTTCAAAAACACGCGTCAGGATAGCAAAAGCAAGATAAGGATTATCGACCACAATAAAGTTATTGTGCGTATCTAACTGATTTTTTAGAACAGAAGTAACAATCAGCGCACCTGCTTTTGAAGCACGTGCATGATCTAGATATTTATCAGCGTTTACAAATGCAATATGTTTCGCTTGAGCCGCATCTAAGCTGGCCAATCCTTCCAAGATTAAATCAGATTGACCTACGTGCTCGCCTTGTACTAAACGGGCGAGATCTTCTAAGCGAAATTGTTTAGGATTCATTGATTACTTAATAACGTTAACCTTTTGAATCATTTTATCAGTTAAATCATATTTAGGGTCATAAGCAAGCGCGGAATTTTTATTCAAAACAATATCCAAGTTGTTTTCTTTACGCAATTGTTCTGCTACTTGCTTGACTCGATCCCCTAAAGTCTTGTTCATCAGCTGAATCGTAGATTGAACGGTTGACTGTACACTTTGCTGCAGCGTATTAAACTCTTTTAGCTGCGTCTGAAATTGTACAGACATTTTTTGCTTTTCAGCATCGGATAAATTAGGCGTTTGCTGAGCACGTTGCTGTAAAGCTTCCAGCTCTTTAGCCAACTGTTCCAGCTTGGTGGTTTGCGGCTTGACCTTTTGCTGTAAAGAAACGTTCTGCTGTTTTAAATACGTGCTGTTTTCGACCACTCTTTCCAGATCAACCACGCCATAACCTGCGGCATGAACCATTGAGGTACTCGCCAAACCAGCAAAAACCAGGCTCATTAATATTTTTTTCATGCAAATATCCTTTTTTAAACCCATTGAAGGTCGTACTTAGAAAGTACGACCAATCTCAAACTGGATATTTTTAGTATCATCACCGTCTTTTTCATTTAACGGATAAGCATAACTAAGAGATAATGGCCCAATCATGGTAATCCAGGTAAAACCTGCACCTACACTATAACGCATATTGCCTGCATCAAAGCCGAAGTTGTCTTTACAATATTGTTTACTTGCCTCACTTGTAGGAACGTCACATTGTGTATCAAAAACTTGAGCACCTTCAGCAAACAGTACAGGACGAACCTGACGTGTCCAATCACCCTTAAACGGTAAGGGTAAAGCCAGTTCCGTACCAAATTGTACTAGAGCATTACCACCGACTTCTTCGGGATCAAAGTTTTCTAATCCCGTATTTTCAGCATACACACTGTCATATTTAGGACCTAGAGTACTGTTGTCATAGCCCCGAACCGAGCCAAAACCACCGGCATAGAAGTTTTTATAGAATGGCAGATCATTACCATAACCCAACTTACCATAACCACGCAGTACAAAGCCCTTGCCTAAAGGCTGGAAGGCTTGCGCATCATAAGTGATTTTTTGATATTCCACATCACTGCCTGGCAATGCAATTTCACCATTCACGCGATGTGACATACCCGATGTCGGGAAGACAGGTCGGTTTAACGTATTGTAAGACCAACCTAAATTTAAGTTATATGTTAGGTAATCTCCTGAAAAACGATCAGGTTTGGATTGCTTCGTACATGGATTAGCTGTATTTATACAATATTCTGACTTCCCAATCTCCTTACCATCATTTGCCAATAAATAATCACGAACATAAGTTGAAACACCATTACCTGTGGTCACTTCTGTCTGATCAATATTTAAACCTGCGCTGACACTCTGGTTTTCATCAATTGGATAACCAAAGTTGATCCCGCCACCAAAACTGTCTGTTACATAGTTATTGACGTTATAGTCTTCATCCAGCTTGGTTTTACGATAGTACATGTTGTAACCGCGACGCACACCATCAATGGTGAAGTACGGATCGGTCACACTTAAATTATAATAGTCTTGTGTTTCTGAACGGGATAAATCAATCGAAACGCTATTACCCGTACCCAGGAAGTTGGTTTGACTTAAGCCCGCCTGGAAGGTTACACCACCACTTTGCGAGAAACCGACTGCCAGTGTACTGGTCCCCGAATGCTGCTCTTCAACATTGACGTTCAGATCTACCTGATCAGGGACATTCGGAATACGTGCCGGTTTAATATCAACCGTTTTAAAGAAACCTGTACGCTCCAGACGGACTTTAGATAAATCAATTTTTTCGTTGCTCGCCAATGCACCTTCCATCTGGCGCATTTCACGACGCAATACTTCATCGGCAGTTTTGGTATTACCGGTAAAATTGATACGACGTACCGTAACTTGTTGACCCGGATTAATATAATAATTCAAATCAACCAGTTTGGTTTCTTTATTAATTTCAGGAACAATATTGACTTCAGCATAGTAATAACCGGCATTACCATACTTGCGCAGTAATAGCTGTTTGACTGCATTGACTTTTTCTTGCGAATAAATCTCGCCATCTTTATAAATTTGCAGCGCTTTTAATTCTTCTGGCTGGTAAAGCGCATCACCCAAGAACTTGCTTTGGCCAAATTTGAATTGCTCGCCTTCATCTACAGACACTTCAACAAAGATATTCTTTTTATCTTCACTCAAGTTCAAACTTGAGTTGGTGATATTGAAATTGATATAACCCTTGTTTAAATATAAGGCACGCAAAGCTTCAAGGCTGGCCGCCATCTTTTCACGCGCATAACGGTCATTTCGGGTAACAATTGAACTCCAGCCGCTTTCTTTAACCGCAAAAGCCTGCTTGATTTCGCTTTCTTTAAAAACGGTATTGCCAATAATGTTGATATCAACAACTTTGGCTGCCTTACCTTCAACAAAATCAATGGTTAAATCAACACGGTTATTCGGTCTGGCAGTCGTGATTACCTTAACATCGGCATCGTAACGACCTTGCTGCATATACTGCTGTTCAAGTTCAGTTTCGATGGTTTGCAAAGCAGATTTTTTCAAAACCTCGCCTTCTGCAATCCCCATCTTTTTAAGCCCTTCTTCCAGGGCTTCTTTAGGAATAAGTTTATTCCCCTTAAACTCGACCTTGGAAATAACCGGGCGTTCTACCACGGTAAAAACGAGCGTATCTGCTTGTTGTGATGCCTTGATATCATCAAACAGGCCTGTGGCATACAAGGCACGAATGGCATTTGCAATGGTCGCATCATTGACACGATCGCCAGCATTGACAGGCAACATCCCATAAACATTTTCTGGCGTTAAGCGAACAAGTCCGTCAATTTTGATATCGCGGACAATGAATTCATCTGCTGCATATACTTGTTGTACTGCTGCCATTGCACTAACGAGTGCCAAAGGCATAAATAAATGTGTGTGCTGCATGCCAGTCTTTTCCGATGTTAATTTATTACATATGTACGTTGTTATAAACGCATGAAGTCATTGAATAATGCAAGGAGCATCATGCTACCGAGCAGTACCATACCAATTTTTAAACCAACCAATTGTATTTGTTCAGAAACAGGTTTACCACGAATTAGCTCAATAAAATAGTAAACCAGGTGTCCACCATCCAGCATAGGGATAGGCAATAAATTCAAAATACCCAAACTCACGCTCATTAAGGCCATAAATGAGATAAAGGTTTGCCAGCCCATTTCCGCACTTTGCCCTGCCACCTTGGCAATGGTGATCGGTCCGGATAAATTATCCAGTCCAATTAAACCACGTATCATTTTGACAATCGAGTTCAAAATCATACCTGAAATTTGACCGGTTTTATCAACTGCCATAACCAATGCTTCAGTCGGGCTGTATTGAATGGTTTGCTTATATTCTGCAGGAATGGTTATTTTCCCGGGGCTATTTTGTACACCTAGCACACCAGAAACATTACCCATGCTGTCACGCTTGGCCTGTGGCATCACCTGCAAATGTAACAGCTGATTTTGACGTAATACATCTATTTTTAATAATTTTTCTGGTGAAGCCTGAACAACTTGAACAACATCAAACCAGTCATTCATTTTCACGCCATCAATAGCAACAATTTTATCGCCTTCTTTCATCCCTTGACGAATCGCTGCACCATCTTCACTAAGTTTAGCAGCAACGGCAGGAATATGTGGACGATATGGCATAAAGCCTAAACTGTCTAATGCTGATTGATTCTGATTTTTTAAGAAATTCTGGATAGGTAAATTAAAGGTTTGCAACTGACCGTGACGATCTGCCTGAATCTGAATGGAACCGGTTTCACCAACACGATCAACCAAGGCGAAATTTAACTTTTCCCAGGTATTAACAGAGGTGCCATCTACTTGGGTAATTTTATCGCCGACCTGCATTTGCACTGTAGCCGCCGGCGTATTTGGTAACACTTTACCAACACGGGTATTCAACTGTTCTTGCGATGGAATAAATAAAACCCAAAACAGTAACACGGCAAAAACCAGATTGATCAATGGTCCAGCAGCTACAATTGCAATACGCTTCCAGGGATGCTGACGGTTGAACGCTTTGGGTAAATCTTCTTCAGCAACACTGCCTTCCCGTTCATCCAGCATTTTTACATAACCACCTAATGGCAATGCCGAAAGCTGATATTGAATGCCCGACTTTTTAGACGTCCACTTGAGCAAGGTCGGCCCAAAGCCAATGGAATAAACTAAAACTTTAACGCCAAGCTTACGTGCAACAATATAGTGTCCAAACTCATGAATCGCGATAAGCGGCCCGAGCAGGAGAATTGCTGCCACAATAATAAACAAGGCACTCATATTTTAGCTTCCTTTATGGGTGACAATTTGCTGTGCCACAGATCGCGCCATTTGATCGACCTGCAAAATACGTTCAATCGATTCTGCAGCGCCGCCTTCAACCTGATTTAAAGTCTGTTCGACCACTTGAGCAATGTCAGTAAAACCAATGTTGTTTTGCAAGAAGGCAGCAACAGCAATCTCATTGGCAGCATTTAAAATCGCAGGAGCCAGACCACCACTTTGCATGGCTTGACGCGCAAGTTTTAATGCCGGGAAACGTATGGTATCAGGTTCTTGAAAATCCAGTTGTTGATTGATAAACAGGTCAAGTGCTGGTACATGCGTTTGAATACGCTCTGGCCATGCCAGCGCATGCGCAATAGGTGTACACATATCAGGATTGCCCATTTGTGCCAAAGTTGAACCATCCACATATTGAACCATAGAATGAATGATACTCTGTGGATGTACCACCACTGTTACAAACTGTTCTGAAATTGCAAAGAGATGGCAGGCTTCAATGAGCTCCAGCCCTTTATTCATTAAGGTTGCTGAATCAACTGAAATTTTCTGACCCATAGACCAGTTGGGATGTTTACACGCTTGTGCAGGTGTCACATTCTGTAATTGTTCAAGACTATGATTTAAAAATGGACCACCCGATGCGGTCAGCAGAATACGTGATACACCCTGTTTCGGTTGCCCATTACGCTCTGCCTGAAAATAACCCGCAGGCAAACATTGGAATATGGCATTATGCTCTGAATCAACCGGTAGTAATTCTGCCTGATAATCACGTGCTGCCTGCATCATGATGTCACCAGACATCACCAGTGCTTCTTTATTCGCCAGCAAGACACGCTTACCTGCTTTAACCGCTGCCAAGGTCGGCAATAAGCCCGCAGCCCCCACAATGGCTGCCATCACCACATCGACATCTGCGTGTTCAGCAACAGCAATCAAGCCAGCTTCATCAGTCAAGATTTCAATATCTGTTAAAGACTGTGCATTAAAATATTGCTGTAATTCTTTCAATCGACTTGCAGGAACAACCACCACTTTTGGTCGATATTGTTTGCATATTTCAACGAGCTCTAAAATTCTGCTATGCGCAGTGACTGCAAAGACAGAATACTTTTCAGGATGCTGCTGCAGAATTTTTAAGGTACTTTGACCGATTGAACCCGTTACACCTAATATACAAACAGATTGTGACATCTATAAATCTACACCAATAAATTTTAAAATATACATGCCGGCTGCAAAAATTGGAGCAGCTGCAAGCAATGAATCAATACGGTCAAGCACCCCACCATGTCCTGGCAGAATACGACCTGAATCTTTAATTCCAGCGCGACGTTTAATCATGGATTCAAACAAGTCGCCAAGAACTGAACTGAATACGGTAATCACAGATAAAATCAAAAATAGAATATGCTGTGCAAGGGTTAAGTCCAGATACAGGACTTCTACGGTTACCACAATCAGCATGGCGGTAAAAATACCACCGTATAAACCTTCTACTGACTTGTTTGGACTGACATTTGGAGCAAGTTTGTTCTTGCCCAATTTACGCCCTACAAAATAAGCACCACTGTCTGCACCCCATACCAGTAAAAACAGGTACATCAGCCACCATGGTGAGCTCTTCCAGACAGAGAAAATTGCAGTAACTGCAGCAGAAATCAGAATAAATCCAATAATCTTCAAGCTGGAATTGTACCATCCATCATAGTTTG
>NZ_DJDC01000171.1:0-10004 GCF_002430855.1 Acinetobacter sp. UBA5934
CACAACTTTATAGCGGGTACCCGTAGCGCTGCAGGCGATAAAGTCCTGAAAAGCCTGAATGCCAGCACCGGTGAAGCCCTGACTTTCGACTTCTTTCAGGCCACCGAACAGGAAGTCAACCAGGCCGTGGAAGCTGCCCATGCTGCCTTTAAAACCTACCGGCATACCTCTCCTGAACAGCGGGCTCTATTTTTAGAATCTATCGCAGATGAACTCGATGCACTGGGTGAAGACTTCCTCAATACGATTTCTCAAGAAACCGCTTTACCCATTGCCCGGCTGCAAGGTGAACGTGGCCGTACCAGCGGGCAAATGCGTTTGTTCGCTAAGGTCTTGCGCCGTGGTGATTTCCTGGGGGCTCGAATTGATACCGCACTGCCAGAGCGTCAACCTTTGCCACGACCAGACCTGCGTCAGATTAAGATTGGTATAGGGCCAGTTGCCGTTTTTGGGGCAAGTAACTTCCCTTTAGCATTCTCGACCGCCGGTGGTGATACCGCTTCTGCATTGGCAGCAGGTTGTTCTGTGGTGGTCAAAGCCCATAGCGGGCATATGGCCACTGCAGACTATGTGGCTCAGGCCATTGAACGTGCCGTTGAGAAAACAGGCATGCCCAAAGGGGTGTTTAACATGATCTATGGTAATGCTGTCGGTGCCTTACTGGTGAAACATCCATTAATCCAGGCCGTCGGTTTTACCGGTTCCCTCAAAGGTGGCCGTGCACTATGCGATATGGCAGCAGCACGTCCACAGCCGATTCCGGTCTTTGCTGAAATGAGCAGTATCAACCCGATGCTAATGCTGCCTGAAGCCTTAAAAAACCGTGGTGATCAGATTGCCCAGGAACTGGCAGATTCAGTAGTCCTCGGTTGTGGCCAGTTCTGTACCAATCCTGGTCTCATTCTCGGGATTAAATCACCTGAATATACACGGCTCATTGAACAGCTCAGTGAAATCATGGCAAACAAGCCGGCTCAAACCATGCTCAATGCAGGGACATTAAACAGTTATGTATCAGGTCTGTCTCATTTAGCTGAGCATGCAGGCATTCAGCACCTGGCCGGTCAGGAACAACAGGGTGAGCAGGCATTACCGCAACTGTTCAAGGCGGATGTGGAGCTGCTACTTGCAGGAAACCAGTTATTGCAGGAAGAAATCTTTGGGCCCACCACGATTGTGATTGAAGTGGAAGACAAAGCCCAGTTACTGCAGGCTTTAAGCAGCATGAATGGACAGTTAACCACTTCACTGATTGCAGATGAATCGGATCTGGCGGAGTTTGCCGATGTAGTACCGGTACTGGAAGAAAAGGCTGGTCGTTTGTTATTGAATGGCTATCCGACCGGGGTAGAAGTCTGTGATGCCATGGTACATGGCGGACCTTATCCGGCCACTTCAGATGCACGTGGTACTTCTGTGGGGACTTTGGCAATTGACCGTTATCTACGTCCAGTGTGCTATCAGAACTATCCGCAAAATCTGTTGCCTGAAGCATTAAGAGATGAGAATCCGCTGAACCTGTTAAGACTCGTCAATGGGGAAATGTCGAGAGGCAGAATTTAAAAGTCAGACAATTAAATATAGGTAATCAATCATTATCTATAAAATGATTACTCACTTCAAATACTGAGCAGATTCATGGCATGGCTAAAGTCATGTCATGAATCCGGCAAAGTCTGGCTACTTATTTCTAATAAAATGATTTACATAATAAATTAAGAAACATTTAAGAATGAAGGAATGAAAACATTATAGCGATATTGAACAACTAGACATGATTATTGAGCATCCTTCTGAATTTTGATTTAGGAGATTTTTAATAAAATAAGAAATTGATCGATTTAAAATCCTCATTTTATAAATGTATAACTATATATTTTGATTTAATTAAAAATAAAATAATAACTCAGTTAAATTGATTTAATTGTTTAAAAAACTATGTATGAATAATCATGAAGCTAAATCCGGTATAGGTTTTTTGTTTATATTAAATTAATAAATGGATCCTTTTTTGTTATTAAAACTTAAAATAACGAGAACATCAGTAAAAGGTATAGGATAGACAATATAAATTATATTTCCCGTATTTTTACCAAATTCCAGAAGTGAGTCAAAAAGTGATAAAGAATCAGAAGGTGAAACGTCCGCTATATGTTCCTTATGCAGGATATACTTTACTTGAACTGCCTCTTTTAAACAAAGGTTCAGCTTTCACTGAAGAAGAACGAAGCAATTTCAATCTGCATGGATTGATCCCTCATGCGATTGAGTCCATAGAAGAGCAAAGTCAGCGTTCTTATCAGCAATATTGTTCTTTTAATGACGACATTAATAAACACATCTATTTGCGTAATATCCAGGATACTAATGAGACCTTGTATTATCACTTAATTGAAAATCATTTAAGTGAAATGATGCCGATTATCTATACGCCAACCGTAGGCGAAGCCTGCCAACGCTTTTCAGATATTTATCGCCGGCATCGCGGTATTTTTATTTCCTATTCAGACCGTGAACATATCGATCAGATCCTATATAACGTCAACAGAAGAAATGTCAAAGTCATTGTCATTACTGATGGTGAACGAATTTTAGGTCTAGGCGATCAGGGTATTGGCGGCATGGGAATTCCCATTGGAAAACTGGCTTTATATACCGCATGTGGTGGTATTAGCCCGGCCTATACTTTGCCGATCACGCTGGATGTCGGTACCAATAATCAGCAATTACTAAACGACCCGATTTATATGGGCTGGCGTAAACCCCGTATTAGTGGTGATGAATACTTTGATTTTGTTGATCAGGTGATTGAAGCAATCCAAAGAAGATGGCCGCAAGCGCTGATTCAATTTGAAGATTTTGCCCAGCATCATGCTATGCCGCTACTTGAAAAATATCGTGATCAGGTGTGTTGTTTTAATGATGATATTCAGGGCACCGCTGCTGTCGCAGTGGGAAGTCTGATTGCAGCTTCACATGCTTCAAACAAACAGTTAAAAGACCAAACGATTGCTTTCTTGGGCGCAGGGTCAGCAGGCTGTGGTATTGCAGAACAGATTGTTGCGCAGATGGTTGCAGAGGGGTTGACCGACGCTCAGGCACGCAAGCGGATTTTCATGGTGGACCGCTTTGGCCTGATTACTGACAATCAGCCTAATTTGTTAGATTTCCAAAGAAAATTAGCTCAGAATCCTAAACATATTGCCAAATGGGCAGATCCGGATAATACCATTTCATTACTCGACGTGGTGAAATCGATCAAACCTACCGTGCTGATTGGTGTCTCTGGACAGCCAGGTTTGTTCAGTAAAGATGTCATTACGGCAATGGCTGAAAACTGTGAACAGCCGATCATTTTCCCTTTATCTAATCCGACCTCTAAAGTGGAAGCCGTACCGGCAGATATTATTCAGTGGACCAATGGTAAAGCGTTAATTGCCACCGGTAGCCCATTTGCACCGGTAAATTATCAGGATGAAATTTATAACATTTCCCAATGTAATAACTCTTATATTTTCCCCGGTATTGGATTGGGCGTGATTGCTTCTGGAGCAAAACGCGTAACCAATAATATGTTAATGGCATCTAGTAATGCGTTGGCTGATTGTTCGCCTAAATTACAGGATGTAAAATCAAATTTACTGCCGGATTTAGACCAGATTCAGGAAATTTCCAAGATAATTGCCTTAAAAGTTGCTCAAGCGGCAATTCAGGATGGCGTGGCACCTCCAGTTGATATTGAAACTTTACAACGTTCAATCGAAGCGAATTTCTGGAAGCCTGAATATCGTAAATATCAGCGTGTGACTTTTTAATTATGTATCCATAATTAAGATAAAATTTGCCTAGGTAAAGATCAATGCGTGAAGTCTGCTTATATCTGGCAGAATTTAACAAGTGATTGAGTTAGATGGAAAAACCCTTAAATCTGGTGATTTAAGGGTTTTTTTTATGGTCTTTTAATTAGCTTTAATGATTTGGTTTAAAAAACGTTGAGGTTTAATAATCTGTTAAAGTTAATAACTTCTATTGCACTTGTCATGTCGCGCTATGCTTAAGCTTCTCTAACTCTATAATACTTTGATCAATCTGATGATCCATTGCAGGTAAAATCTGCTTTAAAAACTGGCAATATGAAAGAGCTTCATCCGCAGTCACCGTTCCTGTTTTAACCAGCTGTTTTTGCTGTTCTAACATTTGGTTCACCTGACGTAAATCGGGTTGCTGTCCATGACTTAAAGCGTCGCTAATGGCTGCAAACTCTTTATACAGTTGGTCGCGTTGTTGAATTAATACTTTCTGATCTGGTGCGGCTACTATTTTTGATTGAACGGGTGTGACAGATACCGCTTTTTTTTCAACAGGCGCTACTACAACAGCTGGAGTGGGTTTTTCTTTTGCTTTAGCTGTATTTGAGGGAGAGGAGGGAGCCGGTTTAAATATATAAACCACAACGATCAGTACTACAATCACAATAAAGCCAATGATAAGACCAAGTCGTATGCTGCTATTCATGCCAAAAATCCTATTTTTATATTTAAATGAAAACAGACCCAATCTTAAGATCAGGTCTGTATGATTTATAAAAATAAACAGTTAGGGTGTTGACCAGCCCGCAGGTGCATAACCAATCCGAACACGTTGCGGGTGATTACCTACAGGAACGCTCAGCACTTTTTCGCCCGTTGCAAAATCAATGACCGTAACTACATCAGTAGCACTCTCTGAAATCACACAGCTTTTTCCATCGGGGCTTTGGGTTGCCCAATATGGCTTGCCTGCAGCAATCAGTTTTCCGGCTTTTAAAGTTGAACGGTCGACAATGGTTGCATAGTCATCCATGGTGCCTGCCACACAGAGTTTTTCACCATCACCACTGATTGATAATCCATGATGACGGGAGTCATTTACATATTTGGTCCGGTCAGATGGAATAGTCGAACTACCTGGTAATTGACCAATTCGAGTAACTTTATTCTGGTTCAGATCATACTCGATTAAGCCGTTAAAAAATGAAACCTGAGCATAAATTTTACTTTCATCATTACTGAATACGATTGGACGTACTGCATTGGACAAATCTTTACGGCCCACTGCATCAAGTGCGGGACGGAAATCAATGGTTTTGAGGACTTTAAAGGTATTGGCATCAGCAATGGTAAGGACGCGTTTGCCTTTGGTGAAATCTTGCCATGCAGCATCCATGGAAGTTTCTACATTACCAATGGCTGAGTTTAGAATTTTTGTACCACCGTTAAAGAAAATATTTTCATGCGGTTTGTCGCCTGTTGCAAAGCGTCCCAACTCTTTACCGGTGTTGATATCCAGTACATGAACCACATTGCCGGAAGAAGCCGATACTGCTAAACGCTGACCATCAGGAGAAACCGCCATATGATCGGCTCGGAAACCTTCTACAGGCGTACGCCAGTTGATTTTACCCGTCGCAATATTAATCGAAACCACATCGGCAAAACTTGGACGCGATGCCACCACAGACTTGCCATCTGGGGTGGAATACATGTCATCCACCAGTTGATCATTACCTTCACCAGCGGTGGACTGAATATAAGTATAAGCAATCAGTTTAATTGGATTAAGGTGGATTTCCATCAAACGCTCTTTGCGATCAGGAACCATATTAATCACACCGATCTTGCCAAAATTACCTGATGGACGAATGACAGTCACTGTACCATCCCAGTTATTACCTACAAAAAAGACCTGTTGGCTATTCGCAGGGGCAGGCGTTGAAGATGTTGCAGCATTGCTCGTTAAGGATGTGAACGCGAGTGATGCAAATAATGCATTTACACTCCATTTAAGGAAAAGATTTTTGTTTGTCATATCATTATTCTCCGATTCAACTCCATGAAACCGATTTTTTATTTGAATTTTCATAACGGTCTAATACTCCTGTATTAGCTGAGCCATAGAATAAAGAATTCAGCAGTCAAATCCCGGATAATCCGATAAAAACATGCGCTGAAAATGATCTGAACCCGTCTTTTATTTTATAAACATTTGAATAATCAATTAATTATTGGTATGAGGCTGGTTATTTTTCCGACGAATTACCAAATCGTATTTTATTGTTTCACCACATGTCTGAGTGAGGTTCTGAAAAATTGCAAAACACTACATGATCTTTGGTACAAAAGTCGTACTATAAAAATGATTTTGTTGAGTTTCCAATATTATGTCCCAGATAGATCTACTTGTTGATTTGGCTGATATTGAAGTAAATCGGACTGAACTGCTTTCCATTCAGCGTAATGATTTGGTCCCTTTGCTTCAGGATCAATATCGTCTGAATCATTATGCCGATTCAGTCATTCAGGCTCAGTCAGTTTTATTAAACGGTGTCGATCCACACCTGACCCAGCAATTAAGTAGCACCATAGAACAGCTGATTCAGGCTTTGGCCGATTCAAAAAAATACTTAAAAACGCGCAAGTTTAATGCGCTGCAAAAATGGTTGGGGATTGATCTAGAATATGGTTCTGGGCAGGTTGAGTATTACAAAAATCTGGATCAACTGCTCAATCGGGCTAATCATTTAAGTCAAAAACTGCAGATTGAAATACAAAAGTCGCAGGCACGTTTTCAGCAATTAATCGGGCATCGTGAACAAATGGCGAAATACATTCGGGCTGCACAAGAATTTTTGCTGGAATATCCGAATTTCGTTAAGAACATACATCCGCTGGACAATTTTTCAGAAAGATTGTCAAAAAAAATCAATTCATTACAAACGCTACAAGCCAGTAATGATATTGCAATTACACAGATGCAATTATCGCAGCAGCTTTCTTTAACTTTGCTGGACCGTTTTAAAGAAGCACAGCAAGTACTGATTCCTGCCTGGCAATATCATGTTAAACAAAGTAACCAAAGCAGTTCACACATTGAATTGGAAAAACTGGATCATAGTAGAGAGAATTTAATTCATACTTTAAGAAAATCACTCGAGAAACCTATACATTAAACAGACTATTCAGGTGAAGCATGACCGATTTTGAACACAAAGATCTTCCTGTTGAAGTGAACACTGATATAGTTCAGCAAAAATTTCAGCAACTGAATTTACAAGAAATGGGTTTGCAGCATTCAGACTTTAATGAAGTGATGAATGCCCATAAAGAACTGGCTGAAATGAACCATACCGCAGTGGCAGAATATGGCAAAAATATTGCCACAAAAACATCGAGTTATACCGATGAACTGCTGAATCTGGTACAAAATAAAGAACTGGACACGACTGGTCAAAAATTAAATCAGGTGGTACAGGTTGCCCAACAGTTGAATAGCAGCAGTATTTTAAACAAGAAAAAAAGTACCGGTTTTTTTGGCGGCTTGATCAGTAAAATGAAAGGGGCCAAGCAAAACTTTGATCAGCATTTTAATAGCACCAAAGAACAGATTGATGTTTTGGTCAAAGAAATTGAGACTTCCCAATCTGGACTTAAAAGCCGTGTTGACACGTTAGATCGCATGTTTCAGGGCGTGCAAGATGAATATAAACAGCTGGGTATTTATATTGCTGCCGGGAAATTAAAAGAGCAGGAAATTCAGCAACAAATTACCGCTTTAAGCAGCCAAACCCAAGATCAGACCACGGTGCAGAAAGTCTATGACCTGAATCATTTGGCTAATAATCTGGAAAAACGGGTCAGTGATTTACAGGTTTTGCAGCAATCTGCCATGCAAACCTTGCCGATGATTCGAATTATCCAGTCCAATAACTTGATGCTGGTAGATAAATTCTATGCGATTAAAAACATTACCTTGCCGGCATGGAAAAACCAGATCAGTTTAGCGATTTCCCTGAATGAACAGAAAAATAGTGTGCAGCTGGCCAATAGCATAGATGATGCGACCAATGACCTGTTGCGCCGTAATGCGGACTTGTTGCATCAAAACTCAGTAGATACCGCCAAAGCCAATCAACGTTCAGTAATTGATATCGAAACGCTTGAACATGTGCAAAACACCCTCATTAAAACTGTTAATGATGTGATTCAGGTGCAAAAAGAAGGCATGCAGAAACGTGCTGAAGCTACGACACGGTTACGTGCGCTGCAAGAAAATTTGAATCATCTGGTTTTAGAATCGAGTAATAGTAGCGTAAATAAGTCTTAAGCATGAACTTAACTGGATTGCTTGCACTTTAGGAGAAAAGGTTTGCCTCCCTTAGATGAATATGCTGTAAATCCGCAACAGATTGAATCCGGCGTGGTCACGTTAAAAAAGCGGCAACGCAATTTAATGCTGTTGGGTATGACGAGCAGCACTATTTTTATTGCCTCAGTGGTGGCGTTATTTTTACAGCATGATTTGGTGTATAGCTTTTTCGGAATTAGCACTGAATTAAAGCAATTGCATATGCCGATGAGTGTAGATGCAAACCTGGCTGAACTCAGTCAGCATACGGACTATTTTAGCAACCTGTTATCTTGGTTTGGCTGGCTGATTCTAAAACTATTGGTTTCCTTTGTCGGGGCATTTTTTGTCATTCATTTTTTAAAGAAAATACGTTTCTTTTATGTGCGTTTTCAGTCTTTTATTTTGAAGTTTGTTGGATGGATCATTGCATTTATCGTCTTGTGGTCAGGCCTGACTTATCTGCAATATGATTTAAATGACGATCAGGATGCATACGCAGAAGTCATTCAATACGACAAAAATATTCAGCAAAGCGAGTTAGCGCAGTATTTACAGCAAAGTAATTTAGATCAACCGGTAAAGGCATATCTGCTGGCACAAACTGCGCTACTGCATAAACCGGTGGATAAAGATGCTGCTATTCCTCAAGTTCTGGCGCTGATTAAAGCGGAAAAAACAGATCCGAATTTTTTTGAATATGGTTTTAAACCTGAACAGCTCTGGACCATGCAACATCAGCTGTATGGTCAGAGTTTAACCCCAATGGCGAAAATTGTTTCCAAACAAGTGACTCAGGCAGAGCAAATTAGTGGTCTGGTGAATATATTGATTATTGCAATGCTCATCTTATCTGCAATTTTGAGCCTCATCCTATTTGTTTTAGCGCAGCATTTAAAAGGGCGAATATTGCGAGTTGAACAGCGCCTTATAAGTTAAATGATGCAAGTTAAAAGCCCTTTAACAGGGCTTTTAAATTTTTTATGAACTGTTATTTCATTATGATTTTCTTGACCTTAGTAATGAAGTCGAGCTGAGCAAATAAAATTGAACACATTAATAATTCAATAATACGATCATAATTATAAAAACAAACTGTTTTACCTATTCAATTATTTCCCCTATTATAGCTTTATTAAATAAGCATTTACTCCCTTGGAGACGTTAGCCATGTTAGACCAAAATACTTCAGCGCAACTGAAAACCTTATTAGAACGTCTGGAAAGCCCGATTGAGCTGGTCGCGACTTTAGATGCTTCAGACAAGTCGGACAAAATCAAGGAACTGGTGACTGAAATTGCCGCGCTGTCGGATCAGGTGACTGCCCGTTTTGATGGCAACAACAAACGTGCACCGAGCTTCGGGGTGGCGAAAGTCGGCGAACAGCCACGCGTGAACTTTGCCGGCTTGCCGATGGGACACGAATTTACCTCTTTAATTTTAGCCTTGTTGCAAGTGTCGGGTTATGCAGCCAAAGTATCGGATGAGATGTTGGCGCAAATCAAAGGCCTGAATCTGACTGATGATTTCGAGGTCTTTGTCTCGCTCAGCTGCCATAACTGTCCGGACGTGGTACAGGCGCTCAACCTGATTGCCATTCACAATCCGGGAGCAACGGCGACCATGATTGACGGAGCCTTCTTCCAGGACGAAGTGGAACAGCGCAAAATCATGGCGGTACCGATGTTGTTCCAAAATGGTGAACATATCGGCCAGGGCCGCATGACCTTAGAAGAAATCGTGGCCAAACTGGATACCGGTTCATCGGCCAAAGAAGCGGAAAAACTGAATGCTAAAGGCGCGTTTGATGTGCTGGTGATTGGCGGTGGACCTGCAGGCAA
>NZ_DJDC01000171.1:10267-36224 GCF_002430855.1 Acinetobacter sp. UBA5934
AAATTTGCCGCTGAAATGGAAGCGCATGTGCGTGCTTATGATGTCGACATCATGAACCTGCAAAAAGTTTCACAAATCAAAGGTGCAGATGAAACCGCGAATGGTCTGGTGGAAGTGACGCTGGAAAATGGCGCGAAGTTAGAATCGAAAACCATCATCCTGTCGACCGGTGCACGCTGGAGAGAGATGAATGTTCCGGGTGAGCAGGAATATAAAACCCGTGGTGTAGCCTACTGCCCGCACTGTGACGGTCCGCTGTTCAAAGGCAAACGTGTGGCGGTGATTGGTGGCGGGAACTCGGGTGTGGAAGCGGCGATTGACCTGGCCGGGATTGTTGAACACGTGACCTTGGTGGAGTTTGATACCAAACTGCGTGCGGATCAGGTCTTGCAGGACAAGCTCAATAGCTTGCCCAACACCACCGTGATTATGAATGCACTTTCCACTGAAGTGATCGGTGACGGTTCACAGGTCACAGCCTTGAAATACAAAGACCGTGCCACTGATGAAGAGCACACGGTGGAACTGGCGGGAATCTTTGTGCAGATCGGTTTGTTGCCAAACACCGACTTTTTGAAAGCATCGAAAGTGGAACTTTCCAACCGCGGCGAGATTGTGATTAATGACCGCAACGAAACCAGTGTGAAAGGTGTGTTTGCAGCGGGTGACTGTACCACCGTGCCGTACAAGCAGATCATCATCGCCACCGGTGAAGGTGCCAAAGCTTCACTGTCTGCTTTTGATTACATTATCCGTAACGCCTAATTAAAAAATCAAAAAGCAGAATTTGTTTTATCCGGCTTATATCTCTGCTCTAGAGATATAAGCCTTTTTTTTCACTCATTTTTTTATAAAAAATAATTACATTTAATTAACAATTTTCGCTCATTATTTATGCTTTTTTTTAGTTATATTCGAAATACCCTATTTAGGTGGGTGCCACAATTAGAAGGAAATGAAAATGAAAAAATTGCTTATTGCTTTAGGTCTTGCTGCTACCGTTGCCCTAGTGGGCTGTAATAAACAAGAAGCACCAGAAACCGGTGCAACCACAGGTGAGCATCTTGAAAATGCAGCCAATCAAGCAAGTCATGATATTTCTGATGCAACAAAGGAAGCAGAAGCTAAAACTCAGGCTGCTGCTGAAGAAGCAACCTCTAAAATTGAGGCAGCTGGTGATGAAGCTGCAGCTAAAACTGAGGCCGCAGCTGAAAATGTTAAAGAAGCAGCGAAAGACGGCACTGCTAAGGCTGCCGGTGCTGTAGAAGAAGGTGCTTCTAATGTTCGAGAAAAAGCTCAACAATAATGTGAATCATTAAAATAAAAAAGCTCCTTTTTAAAGGAGCTTTTTTATTGATAAATCTTGCTTTTTTTATTCAGCTTTTTTATGACAGTTGTAATAGATAATGATTAAGCGCATGCATATGTCACGTTCTTATCATTTAAAAAATACTATATTCAAAGAACTGGCTAGTTACATGCTACTGTGTTTGGTACCAATGATGTAATTATTTCGTTTACCAGCCTTATTATGAGGATGGCTGCCAGTGGTGCATCCCCACATACTTTAATCATTATCTACCCTTATCGTGAACATAAACTAAAAGAACGGACCCAAATTTATATTCAATGTGGTTTAAATGCCGAATTGGCAAACGTGGTTGCTGTACAACTTACGGCTAACAATGCTCTGGAAGCACATGCACGGGATGAAATTGGTATTTACGAGAATATTGCAGTGAATCCATTACAAGCGGCAGGTTCCTCTACTCTTGCATTTTCCGTGGGTATATTATTTCTGATATTCTTAATCCTGATTAGCTCTGAGCAATATGTATCTAGCGTAGTGATGATTGTGAGTATTTCTTCAGTGGCAATATGAGGTTCTTTGCCTAGTCATTTTGCAGGCACATCTAAATTGAAGGAAAGTTTGCGTATCATATCTGGGGGATTATTACCATGCTCTTTTCTAACTGGATTGGATCACTATTTAATGTACAATCTGTTTAATTGATTTATTTTACTGATATGACAAATCAATTATTTTCAATTAAATATCCTATAATCTATCAGTTTTAATAATATTAAATGTGAAGAATCAATTAAAATATACAGATTAATTTAATTAGTTTTTATACTCCCATGTCTGTTATTGCTGCAAAATCCAATCGATCGAATCTGTCGATTTGGGTTGCTCTCTTTTTATTACTGATGGGTACGCTAGGTGCCTATCAAGTTGTGGGTCTTAATCAAGCCTTATTATTCCTGGTGGGTGGAGCTTTAGGCGTGACGCTATATCATGCCTCATTTGGTTTCACTTCTAGCTGGCGGGTTTTTATTAAAGAACGTCGTGGTCGTGGTTTACGTGCCCAAATGATTATGCTGGCGCTTGCGGTATTGCTGTTCTTCCCGGCCTTAGGTGCTGGCGAATTGTTTGGCAATCCGGTTAAAGGCAATGTCAATCCTGTGTCTATGTCTGTGATGATTGGTGCTTTTATCTTTGGTATAGGCATGCAATTGGGCGGCGGCTGTGCTTCCGGTACGCTTTACACCGTGGGTGGCGGTAGCGCGCGCATGATTGTGACCCTGATTTTCTTCTGCCTAGGATCTTTAATTGCCACTACGCATTTAGACTGGTGGTTTAATCTGCCACATCTCAAACCGATTTCGATTGTGTCGAGTTTAGGTGTAATCCCTGCACTCATTGTCAGTTTTGTCCTGTTCGCTGCGATTGCACTTGCAACCATCTTTTTTGAGAAAAAACGTCATGGTTCACTTGAAGTGGAGCCTGTTGCCGAGACTCAAGGTTTTAAACGTTTCTTACGTGGTCCATGGCCGCTGATTTGGGGAGGGATTATTCTTACCCTGCTCAACTTTGCTACTTTAGCTTTAGCTGGTCGTCCTTGGGGTGTAACTTCTGCACTTGCAGTTTGGGCAGCCAAATCAGCCAGTTTTATCGGCGTAGATGTGGCTTCTTGGGCTTATTGGCAACAACCTGGTAATGCCAAAGCTTTGTCTGAATCATTATGGTTCGATATTACTTCAATGATGAACTTCGGCATTATGCTGGGTGCCTTATTGGCGGCAAGCCTTGCCGGTAAATTTGCACCGAATTTGAATATTCCAAAACGTTCACTGATAGCTGCTGTGCTAGGCGGCTTATTACTCGGCTATGGTGCACGTCTCGCATATGGCTGTAATATTGGCGCTTACTTTAGCGGTATTGCCTCTGGGAGTGTGCATGGCTGGATATGGCTGATTTTTGCCTTTATTGGTAACGGTATTGGCGTGAAGCTTCGTCCAATCTTCTTCCCGCGCGAACGACCACAACCTGAAAAACTAACCGGTTGTTAAGTCCAATTTCAGCATATAAAAAGCCCGTCCAGTGATGTAATGCCAGTCAGTTAAGAAATTGACTGGCATTTTTCTTTTTTAAATTCATGACTGTAGTTGATATGTAGAAAAGTCATTCGCAACTGTTTTGAGGCAGGACTACATTTAAAAATGATTGTTTCTGCGACAAATTTACTAATTGATAGTAGCTGACGAGTTTTGCGGATGACAAATGCCTTTGGTTACTTTGGGCGAAACCAAAGTAACAAATGAGCTGCAAAGTTTTGATTTAAAAAGGTAAGACTCCGCCATGAATTACCAAAAATTAAAGAGTTTATTTCTAAACTCCTTAACAGATCAGCATTACATACAACGATGGGCTTTTTTTGATTTATGCTATTTTTAATTAATGCAGCGCCGCTTTTAAATTGCAGCCAAAGCCCATAATTTCCTGAGCCTGACGGTATGAAGTATAACGATTTAAAATAAAGTCATAAAACTGATCAGCATCGACAAAACTTTTGCTGAGATTTTCATCCTGCGCATGAGGTAATTTCACCTGTCCGACGAACTGCAGGTTTTGATGGCCTAGATGATACATCTCGGCAAAATAGCCATTCATCATTTGACAATAAGCCTGTTTGACCGGTTTTAAAGAGGTACTGCTCACCGCATGCAGGTTTAAAGTCTGCAACTGATTGACATCAAGGAGCGACTGGTCTGAAAAGGCAATATTGTTGCTTTTTTTAAAGACCTGATAATCTTGAGATAGCTGTTGATTGAGTGTTTCGAAACGCTGCTGCAAGCTTGCTGCATCTTGCACCTTATATTTTTGAGGATCAATCTGGATTTTTTGTTGTTCTGAAGATGAACATGCTGAAATCAGTATGCTTGAAATTAAACTCACCCAAATAAACGGCTTCATCATAAAATTATCCTCATCACTAAAATCCGCCATAGTATGCCTGAAATCTTCAGCTAAATTGATTTTTCATTCATATAACGCCAGTAACGCTTCGGCACATACTGAATGTGCAATTTCATGTTTTGCCGTGCCTGAATATTGACACTCTGGAAATAATCTTTCCACAGCTGGTCATATAGTAATTCTTGTTCATCCAGCTCAATAGTAAAAGATTGACTAAAACCGCTGGCGAGTTTGGTATCCACTTCATGAGCATTCATTTCAATTTGATGCACTTGTTGCAAATCATAATAAATGCCGTATTTACGCTTTTCGTCATAAATCAACCAACGCTGATCCTGATAACGGGCTTTAAAATGCCGCTCAATCAGCGGCAAGACATTAAAATCAGGTCGGACCAGACTTAAAAACAAGCCATCCTGACATTTTTTAAAACGCACAAAAGCTTCCATACGATGCTTTTCACGTCCCACCTGCTTGGTCCATTGCGCTAAAGCAAGCACATCTGGATGCCCATAATTTTCATCGACTTTATATGAATGCTGAAAGACATAGAGACAATAGTTAAACAGGTGCTGATCAGCAGTTTGATTTTCGGATAAAAACGTATAGTAAAAATTGCGCTGACTCTGACTTGATGTTTTTTGCTTTAATCCTTGCCAGACCCGCTGTGCATGCTCTTCATTCGAAACTACCTGAATAAAATCATCAAACAGCCCATTTTGCGCATGTTCATCACGGGTAACATTGACCTGAAACTCTTTAAATTGAAATGCACGAAACACACAGCTTAACAGGCCGGTCATGCTGCCATCAAAACAGTAAGTTGCCATTAAAAACCAAAGCCCAATTGTGGCGATAACTGCTGAGTATATTTCGACTGTCCCGACTGCAAAATCTGGTTACGAATCTGACTCGGCAACTGGTCCTTAATAAATTTTGGCGTATCGGCACAGCGGATAAAATGCTGTGCCCGGTTATATGCCACGCCAATACGTTTTAGTTGATCGATGTGGATGTTCCCAAAGCGTCGTGCCTGTACAATTTTTTTAGCAGAACGCACGCCAATGCCAGGCACGCGCAGAATCATGCGGTAATCTGCCCGGTTCAGATCTACTGGAAATTGCTCAGGATGACGTAAGGCCCAAGCTAATTTTGGATCGATCTCTAAATCTAAATTCGGATGTTTTTCATCGACCAGTTCTGCTGCATCAAAACCATAGAAACGCATCAGCCAGTCACTTTGATAGAGCCGGTTTTCTCTTAATAATGGCGGTGTGGAACCAATCGCCGGTAAGGATTTTTCCTGCTCATTAATCGGGATATAACCCGAGTAATACACCCGTTTCAGTTTAAATTCCTTGTAATGACGATCTGCCATTAAAATAATATCCTGATCGGTTTCACTATGTGCGCCCACGACCATTTGTGTGGTTTGCCCTGCTGGTACAAACTTGGGAACGGAACGAATCAGTTTGCGTTCATCTTTAAACTGAATTAAACGGTCACGCACAATACCCAAATCTTTCTGCACTTCGGCATGGGTTTTCTCGGGAGCGAATTTCTGCAAGCCCGCTTCAGTCGGCATCTCAAGATTAATACTCATCCGGTCCACATACAGACCCGCTTCGGTAATAATTTCCTGAGATGCTCCGGGAATGGTTTTTAAATGAATATAGCCATTAAAATTTTCTTCCAGACGTAATTTTTTCACCACCTGCAGCATTCGCTCCATGGTGTAATCTGCCGACTTGAATATTCCCGAACTTAAAAACAGGCCTTCAATATAATTACGGCGATAAAAATTCATGGTTAAGTCGACAACTTCCTGCACGGTAAAAGCTGCCCGTTTCACGTCATTGGAGCGCCGCGATACACAGTAAGCACAGTCGTAAATACAGACATTGGAAAATAGAATTTTAAGCAAAGATACACAGCGCCCATCTTCGGTATAGCTGTGACAAATTCCGGAACCCGTATTACCCAAACCTTTATCTTTGTTTTTTCGGTTACTGCCACTGGACGAACACGACACATCATATTTGGCAGCATCGGCTAAAATTTGCAGTTTTTCACGGATACGATCAGACATGGGTAAACAGCGCCAGAAAAATGAATAGGTATTATAAAATTTTTAACTCAGCCAGTATGTGCAGTGGTCTTTTATGCGACATGGTTTGACGTGTTATTTATCATTTCTTTTCCATTGATTTTTAAGTTTAAAAAGCTTTTTTATTTCATAAAAAAATAACGAATATTATTTGCTTAATTTAGAGGGCTTGGGCAAAGTGATATAAATGAGGAGGAACTGAATATGACTTTATTAGAACAACTTGAGATTAAACATCCTATTTTCCTTGCACCGATGGCAGGTGTTTCTACGCCTCAATTGGCGGCTGAGGTGTCCAATCAAGGTGGTTTAGGTTCATTGGGTTTGGGTGCAAGTTCAGTTGAAGCAGCACGTCAGCAGATTTTAGAAACGCAGGCCCTTACTCATAAGCCATTTCAGGTCAATTTCTTTTGCCATCAAAGCACAGCACTCGACAAAAATGTCGCAGATCAGTGGATTGAATATTTAACCCCTCAATTTAAAAAGTATCATGCTACTCCGCCAACCGAATTAAAATGTATTTATCCCAGTTTTTTAGATAATGACGACTATTTAAACCTGGTTTTAGAAACCAAGCCTAAAGCCGTAAGTTTCCACTTCGGCATTCCGCATGCTCAGCAGATTCAAGCTTTAAAAGCGGCTGGCATTATTACCATGGTTTCAGCAACCAATCTGGCTGAAGCTCTGGAAATTGAAGCGGCTGGGATTGATGTTATTATTGCGCAAGGCATTGAAGCCGGCGGACATCGCGGTATTTTTAATGATACCTTTGATAGCGCAGTCAAAACTTCCGATCTGGTGCAATTATTAAAACAATACTGTAGCAAACCTGTGGTAGCTGCTGGCGGGATTATGAATGGCCGGCAAGCCCAGCTATTAATCGAGTTGGGAGCGGAAGCTGTGCAATTAGGAACTGCTTTTGTACAGTGCAAAAGTTCCAATGCTAATACAGCCTATCGGCAAGCCCTGTTTAGCAAACCCATCACTCAAATTACTGCCAGCATTTCCGGGCGCCCTGCCCGCGGTTTAATTAACCATTGGCATACCCAGATTGATCGTCCTGAACGACCTCAGGTCGCTACTTATCCTTATTGTTATGACCTGGGTAAACAGTTGTATGCCGCAGCATCTTCACAGGGCGACCATGGTTTTGGGGCTTTTTGGGCAGGCACAAATGTTGCCCAGATCCGGGAAATGGAAGCTGCAGATTTAATTAACCAGCTGGTTCTGGAAATTAGCCAAGCCTAATCTTCTGAAATAAATCTATAAAAAACCTCTAATCGGAGAGGTTTTTTATAGGGAACAGCTTAACGTGTAGCACGATGCCAAGCATCTTTAGCTGCATATTTGGCTTCTTCCCAGCTAAGGCGAGACTGATCCTTGGTACTTTCCCATTTGCTTCGTAATTCCGGCTCTACATGTTCAAACTCGGTATTACGATCGTATTGAGATCGATTGCCATATCCGACCTGATAAGCACCCCGGTAATCGCGGTCATAGTCTAAATCGTTATAGGTATTTCGAGTTTCATGAAAATAAGGTCTTTCACGATGCTGTTCGCGCCAGTAAGCATCTTCCTCATCGGGATCAGCTTTATCTGCAATGTCATTACCCGCTATTCCGCCAACAATGCCACCGACAAGACCGCCCACCACTGCACCTGGAGGACCACCGACCATACCTAAAGTAGCCCCTATAGCAGCACCGCCTAAAGTACCGGCACTGGTCGCAGCCAGATGATCACCTGCTTCATTCATATCTGGTACACGATGGCTGTCAGTCGCTGGTGAATTCAGCTCAGGACGCGCACTATCATCTGTATGTGGACTAGATCTTAATGATTCACTCTTTAATGCATCACTCCGTTCCGGAGACAGCTCTGTTGTGGCTGGATTAATATCTGGAACTGGCCGCTTGTTATCCACCATTTTCTTTCTCCTTATGTTATTTCTATGATCTATAGATAAATAAGCTTTATAAGTTGAATAAAATATTTTAAAAGACGGCTTATTCAGCTGATCAAAATTAGCATAGAGCAAATGTCAGTGAGCTATGTTCGATAACTGTCACGATTAAGTGATGAGATGTTGTCGCATGTAATTCTTTGAGTATTGTTATATAAATTACGCAAAATAGTCTTGATAAAGAAAACAACACTGCTCTTTTTTAATTAAATGGCTTTGAAATAAAGAGCAGTGAGTTATTTGAAATAACGAAAATAACAAACGAATAAAAGGCTATTTGGTTTCGAGCAAGTTCACCTGTTCCACCTGCACATCACTCATAATCTGGCCTTGGGCAAGTAACTGATTGAAATAGTCTTCAACCACTTTAAATTGTTCAGCTGTGCTTTCAACTTTATACATATTTTGGCGGAATTCATTGCTTGAACGTAAGCCTTTGGTATACCAGGCAATATGTTTACGTGAAATGCGACAACCTGAATATTCACCATAGAAGTCATAAAGTTCAGATAAATGTCCTAACAAGACATCTTTCACTTCTTGAATATCCGGTGCCACTAACTGCTTACCTGTAGCTAAATAATGGGAAATTTCACGAAAAATCCAGGGACGACCTTGTGCAGCGCGTCCGATCATCACTGCATCAGCTCCGGTATAATCGAGCACATATTTGGCTTTTTCCGGACTATCGATATCCCCATTGGCGATCACGGGAATATTCAACATTTGTTTGACTTCTTTAATCAAACTATAACGTGCGGTATTCAAGTACATATCTTCACGGGTACGACCATGCAACGCTAATGCGGCGATCCCCGCTTCTTCCGCACGTTTTGCCACCCGCAGGATATTTTCATGGCCATTTAAATAACCCAATCGGGTTTTTAAAGTCACCGGTACATCCACAGCAGCCACGACGGTATCTAAAATACGCGCAACCAGATCTTCATCTTTTAATAATGCAGAACCCGCTAATTTATTACAGACTTTTTTGGCAGGGCAACCCATATTGATATCAACAATTTGCGCACCATTCGCCACCTGATAACGCGCCGCTTCTGCCAGCTCACTGGGTTCTGAACCGGCAATCTGCGCGGATATTGGGGCCAGTTCGCCATCAAAATTGGCCCGGTACAGACTTTTCTTGCTCATGCGTAAGGTCTGGTCTGAAGTCATCATTTCACTGACCGCATGCCCTGCACCAAAATATTTACATAGCGTCCGGAAGGGACGATCCGTAACACCTGCCATGGGAGCAACAATTAAATTATTTGACAGTTGATATGGACCAATATACATATAAATTCATCACTTTTTCGACTGACATAGTATACTGCATCTGCTGTATGGGCTCATCCTTTTGGAATATGTTTTCATTATTATGAAAAAAAATCTTTTTATTTCATCTCGTATTAAATCTTTGAGTATTCTTGCTTTGTCACTTAGCTTAGTGGCTTGTGGAGATAACTCCTGGTGGTCAAAAAATCATGAACCCACTTTAGAAGAAGATCAAATCAAGCGTCTTGTTCCGCCACGTGTACATGATCGAAGCTCATGGGCCAAAGATATTTTCGATATTACCGATCAGCTTGGTATTCCCCAGACCAAAGAAAATATTTGCAGTATTGTGGCTGTCGTCGACCAGGAATCTAACTTCGTTGCTGATCCCCAAGTTCCAGGCTTAGGTGAAAAAGCGGTTAAAGAAGTACAAGATCGTATGGATGAAAAATTTAAAGATAAATTAGGTGATTCTATTGGCGGAACCGTTGCAGGCTATTTCCAGCAAGTCTTAAAAAATCAGCCGAGTCCTGAAGACAACTATTTAAGCCAAATGCGCCGGGTAAAAACTGAACGTGAATTGGATGAGTTATATCGTGAAATTTTTGCTTATATGTCTAAACATTATCATGTCAGCGCACTCACAGGCGCAGCCAAACTGGTTGGACAAGACATTGGTGAAAAATTAAATCCGATTACCACTTTAGGTTCAATGCAGGTTCATATTGGCTATGCTAAAGAACATAAACGTCAAGGCGGCAATATTGCCGAATTACGTACCGACTTATACAGTCAATATGGCGGTTTGTATTATGGTATTCACCGTTTAATGATGTACCCTGCCGATTACAATAAAGCGATTTATCGTTTTGCAGATTATAACTCCGGCATGTATTCCAGTCGCAATGCGGCTTTTCAAAGCATGCTGAATGATTTAACGGTAGCAGAACTGGACCTTGATGGTGACCTATTGTTATACAGTAAAGATGGTTCAATCCGTTCTGCAGCGAGTCAGTCTGAACGCGAACTGATTAGCGTGTTTGCCAGCAATAATATTTTAGTGACTCCACGCCAAATTCGTGCAGACTTAAAAAAAGAAAAAGAAAAAGACTTTGAAGATACAGCAACTTATCGTGCTGTAGCAAAGCTTTACCAAGAGAAAACAGGTAAAGAACCCATATATGCTATCATGCCTGAAGTGGTTATTTCTGGTCCTAAGTTAAGCCGCGATTATAATACCAATTGGTTTGCAACTCGCGTCAATGGAAGATACCAATCATGTATGCAACGAGCCAAAAGAATAAAAATTTAGCTCTTTTTGACTTTGATGGAACCCTGTGCACCAAAGACAGTTTCACAGGGTTTATCTTTTACGCTTTATCCAAACGCCATATTGTCAAACAAGGCATTAAAATCCTGCCTTGGATTCAGGCTTATTACCTGAATATCTATCCTGCGCATGCGATGCGTTCCAAATTGTTTCGTGCCATGTTTAGTCATACAGACGTTTTGGAGTTACAGCACATTGCCCAGGAATATGCGACTAATTTAATTTCTCAATTAAATCCGCGCTTGATGAAACAACTCAAACAGCATCAAGCCTTAGGTGATGATGTCGTTCTGGTATCAGCTTCGGTAGATATTTATCTCAAACCTATCTGTGATTTATTAGATATAGATTTGATTTGTACCCGAACTGAAATAATCGATAATGTCTATACCGGACAATACACCACTCCAGATTGCAGTTCGGAACAGAAAAAGCTACGAATTTTAGAAAACTATCATTTAGATGATTATGACGTGATTTATGCTTATGGAAATAGTCATGAAGATCAAGAAATGTTGGCGATGGCTAATTATGCTTATATGGTCGGTGGTAATGAAACGATTCCCATATTGCCCAAAAAGATACAAAAAATTGCTATTTAAAAGCTAAACACTCTGTTCCGGTTTGTTTTCAGACTATTCAATTAATAAGAATATTCTAATAAAAGTAAAATTAAAATAATGCTTTATAAAAATAAAATTTATATTATTAAAAAAAATCATATTGCGATATTCGCATAATGAACTTATCTAATCCTCCAAAACTGGTCAAAGGCATATATATATATTTGTTTTGGAGAAAACCATTTGTCTTATTGTCCTCATTTTCTTATTAGGCGAGCCGTCAAAGCTGGACACAACAGGAAATTTCGCAGGTCCTGAATGAGACAAAAAAAGGCAACTACATGGACTTAATCAAAATACTTAAGACACATATCCATGAGTAAAAAGCCACTTCAATAGAAGAGGCTTTTTACTGCAACAAGATTATTTCTTGAATGGAAATGCGAATTTAGCAATACGTTTAATGACACTGCCATACTGTTTAACCAAGCTGGCATTATTGTAATTTAAACCATATTTTTCACATACTGCCTGTACTTTAGGCGCCATTTTACGGTAACGGCGTGCTGGAACATCAGGGTATAAATGATGCTCAATTTGGTGGCTTAAGTGACCGGTCAAAATATGGAATGCTTCTGAACCAGTGAGGTTTGATGAACCACGGATCTGGCGCATATACCAGTGTCCGCGACTTTCATTTTCCAGCACTGATTTCGGGAATACTTCAACATCTTTAGTAAAGTGACCACAGAAAATAATACTGAATGTCCAGATGTTACGGATACCGTTCGCTACCAGGTTACCAGTAAATACAGGTAAAGCTGCTGGACCAGCAATCAATGGGAAGAAAACATAATCTTTAAACAATTGTTTGCCAATTTTCTTCTGCATCGGTTGCCATTCTTTTTTAGCCTGTTCCTTAGATTTACGGCCTTTCCATACTTTACCTATTTCCAGATTTTGAATGGCTACGCCCCACTGGAATAACAGGCAAAATGGAATCGCATAAATCGGTTGTAGAAGATAACCTGGCTTCCAGCGTTGTTCCGGGAACAGACGAAGTAAACCATAACCAATATCATCGTCCATACCTTTAATATTGGTATAGGTATGATGCTTATAATTATGAGTTTGACGCCAGTTATCTGCAGTACCCACGATGTCCCACTCATAACTTGGACCATGGAATTTAGGATCATTCATCCAGTCATATTGACCATGCATAACATTATGGCCAAGTTCCATGTTTTCCATGATTTTGGCAAAACCAAGTAAACCGGTACCTAAAACCCAAGCCGGCGGGAACCAGCCAGCAAATAAGCAGGCACGTCCAGCTATTGAAGCATAACGGATGGTTGAATAAACACGGCGGATGTATTTTGCGTCTTTTTCGCCAATATCATCCAGTACTTCTTGTTTGATGGCATCCAGCTCACGAGCCAAATCATCCAATTGAGATTGTGTGAGCTCACCATTTTTAGGATTTTTAAAATATTCTATTTTAACAGGCATATTCATGATATTTGTCTCACTTATAAATCAATGACAAGGTCAGACTGTGCTGAATTGACACAGATTTTTAATAAATTACCAGGTTCTGAATTCTGACCACCGTTCACCAAATTCTTGGTTGAACCTTCAACTTTATTACAGACACATTTATTACAGATGCCCATACGGCAACCATGAGTCGGTTTGATATTTTGCTGTTCAAGACTGGTTAAAATGGACTGCCCTTTAGGAATAGCAACGACTTTATTAGACTTACGTAAAGTGATATTCACAAAACCGATATCAGAATTTTCAACTGGAGACATACTAAAAGCTTCACTTTTGAAACTCTGCGCATGGGCAAACAGCTGCTCTGCTTGTGCTACAAATCCGGATGGACCGCAAGCGTAAACTACACTATTTTCAATATTTTCCAGCAAAGCTAAATGCTTTTGGTTTAAGCGTTCACCAGCATTTTCTTCCTGGGTATAAAAAACCTGAAATGAGAAATTCGGATACTGTTCAGCTAGTTTCTCGAAACGCGCTTTAAAGGCCACATCGGCATATTCTCGTACCCAATACAACAACCGGATGGGTGCCTGAGTCATGCGATCTGTTTTGGAGAGTGCTTTGAGTAAACTTAACATTGGAGTAATGCCACTGCCGGCAGCAAGCAATACCATCGCTTGGGCCTGCTTAGGTAACAGCATATCGCCATAAGGCTGCCCAAATTCAAGAATGTCGCCAACTTGAGCGTGTTCCACCAACCAGGAACTGACTTTACCTTGATCTACTTTTTTAACGCTTAACAATACATGTTGAGCATCAAGCTGAGTCAAGCTATAGCTACGTTCATAACGTACACCGTTCACTTCTACAAAGATTGGATGATGTTGCCCTGCTTGTCCCATTTTAAAATGACGGTTCACCTGAATGGTCAAACTCATCATATTTTGTGCAGAATTTTCTTTTTGCACAATTTTGCCTAACGCTTGATTGATTGACCAAAGCGAATTGAATTTTTGCAACCAGAAATTGGCTGCATGCTGATCAATAACAGTATCAGCAAGAGAACTTAAGGGAGATGTTTTCATTTTTTCTACAACATGCATAGTCAGTACCACGCGATTGAATTTTAATTATTATACACATGTATATATATTTGTATATATATTTGTATTGTTTCTATTCATTTCCCAAGTTGCAATGCAACCGTTATAATGTTTTTGTGTTTCTAATCCATTGAAAAATATGAACCAATCTTCTATCAAAAAAAATGTTGATGCCCCTGTTGATAAACAGAATTTTGTTCATGAACCGGTGATCGTCCGCACTGTGGGTCGAAAAGCAACAATTACCAAAGAAGAGCTGTTTCAGGCTGCATTGAACTTAATCGGCCCACAAAAAAGTATATCTTCCTTAAGCCTGCGTGAAGTTGCCCGCGAGGCAGGTATTGCTCCCAATAGTTTTTATCGACATTTCAAAGATATAGATGAACTCGCGATTGAATTGATTGATCGTGCGGGGATTGTATTACGTCAAATTTTGCATCAGGCACGCTTAAAGGCCTCTAAGCAAAACAGCATTATTCGCAGTTCAGTTGAAATTTTTATTGAACAATTAGATGCAGATGAGGGAAATTTAAGCTTATTGCTGCGTGAAGCCTATACCGGCTCTGCATCTTATAAATCAGCAGTACAACGTCAGTTAAATTATTTTCAGCAAGAATTGCAGGACGACCTCATTCGCTTAGAACGACTCAATAACAGCAGACTTTCTCACCCGGACATTGCTGCAAAAGCCATTACCCAACTGGTATTTAACATGGGTGCAACAGTGATAGATATCTCTGCGACTGAACGCAAGGAAATTGCCGAACAAACCATGATCATGATTCGTATGATTTTAGAAGGTTCACGCCATCTAGATGAATCAAAAATCCGATAATTTATAATGTTATTGCTGGTGAAGAATCCACCTATGAATTCTTCACTGTGCATTAAATACCTTGCTGTGCTGAAATAATCTTTTTCACCCATTGGGCTGTGCTTTCCGGTTGTTCTAAAGGAAACATATGTCTGCCTTCAACCACGCTAAATTCAATTCCATAGACCTTTTTCATCCCTTGCGGCAAGCCCTGTTTATAAAAATGACTCTGTTGTGCGGTGATTAGATGTACCGGAACTTGAGGTGCTTTACGTGGTGTACGCCACCACCAGGCCGGCACAGTTCTGAAAATTTCTGCTTCTGTAGATTTAGGAATAGTTAAAGTAACTCCGCCCCGTGCTATGTCATCCTTGATCCCACTGCTAAAAAAATCATCAAAACACTCAGCATCAAATTTTTCAAACAAGCGGTTATTACGCAAAGACTGATAGGCTTCCTCCCGACTACTCCAATGATCTTTGCGTTTCAAAGTCATGCCCGCTGGAGTAATGTTATCGACCGCTTTTAACTTCAGTTTTTGCAGGCCTTCGAAAATGGCAGATTTAGGCCCGATCACAAAAGGCGGATCCATGATTATCAGTTGTGAAAATAAATCGGGGCGTTTATATGCCGCCATTAAAGTGAGCAAAGAACCAAATGAGTGACCTAATCCAATCACCTGCTGATCTGGAAATTGCTGTTTAATATCGGCAATAACTTGTGCAACCAGATAATCCCAGGACTTGGTCACTGGATATTTTTGATCCAGACCAATGATCGGGATGGCCTTTAAATCAAAATCTGCTTTGAAACAATTAAAAAATTTTTGATACGTGGCCGAAGGAATGCCATTGGCATGGGTAAAATGAATCGCATTTTTCCTGAATAATTCATCTGCCATATATCCCTGCTCTTGTTTCATTGATCTAATTAACAGGATATTAGCTTAAGGAAAAATTGGCGTAGATGACATCCATAAATGCATGATTCACTGACTTGCAAGTCAATTCAAGGGCTTTGAATAACTGGACAAAACCGGTTGCTTGGTTTGTGATTATTTTTTTGAAACCACCAGAAACTGATTACCTAAAAAGACTGCTCCGCAATTCGTTTTGTCTCCTGCAATCACCACTCCACGTCCTTTCACAATAGTAGACTGTACTGCTGCAATGGCAGATACCACTGTTTTGCATTTCGGACAATAATGTTTCATACCGTGCAAATGCACCGCTATACCATTAATGATAAAAGAAGGATCACATTCGGAGACGATACCGCCGTGTGAAGTTGTAGAACCGAGGGTGATTAAAGATTGAGTCATTGTTATTCTTTTAATACTTTATAATTTTTTTATTTTAGCATGAGTTGAATTTTAAGCTAGATGAGTTGTGGCTCGCTCCTATTTAAGATCAGGCCATAAAAAAGCACCCGTAGGTGCTTTTTTATTTGAGGAAGTAAGTTACAGTTATGGTTTAACTACCACCATCACCTGAATTGCTTCTGGTGTTACCGATAAACCATCCAGCAAGTTCAAGCCTTCTTTCTGGAATTTCTGCAAGCGTGCAATTTCATCTTCACGGATACTTGGATTGAACTGTTTCAAATAGCTCAAACGGTCAATTTCATATTGCCATTTATTACCGTAGACTTCTTTTGCCTGCTGCTTGAAGTTTGGCAATGCCGATTTAGCAATATCCAAAGCTTGCGTATAGCGCGCTTCAATCACTTCACGGCGCGCTTTCACCACCTGACGGCAGCTATTGCCATCTAGATGATGCAGATAAGGTTTCAAAATTTCTGGTGCAATCTTTTCAGATAAATCCTGACCTTTTTCACTCAGCAATACGCGAATCAACTGTTGTGGCAAGCTTGATGGCAGGTTCAATGCCTTCGGTGCAACCACATCTACCTTGAACCAGACTTCCAGCAATACCGAACCTTGTGGCAAGGCTGCTGATTTTAATACCGCAACATTGGTACTACCAAAAGATTGGGTATTAATCATTTCCATCACGCTTTCGGTGAATGGATGTTCAAGGGTCAAATACTGGGCATCTTCACGGACTTGAGCCTGATCACGATAAAAAGTCGCGGTCATGCCTTCTTCATCCAGTGACAAACCTTGTACCTGCATCTGATCGGTTGGCTTGATGATCACGGTACCATTACTTTGCTCATCAAAATCGATATTGGTCGATGCCATAAAGCGTTTCATAAACATTGGCAAGGTGGTATTGTCATCATAGTTTTCAAGTGCCTGCACAATTTCTTGCGCCACGATTGGACGGCAAGAGTTGTATTCAAGCAGACGGTCACGACCTTCCTGCAATTCAGCTTCCAAAGCTTCACGCTGCACACTGACTTCTTCAAGCAAATCTTCAAACTGCTGGCCTAAATCTGCCAATAAACAGTCTTTTAATTTCACAATAAAGTTTTCTTGCAAGGTTTGCGCAGTCGGTGAAATATTGCTGAAAATATTTAAACCTTCGTTGTACCAGCGGAACATACGTTCTTGCGCAGTGCCTAGCAAATAAGGCACATGAATCTGAATCCGGTTTTCCTGACCAATACGGTCCAGACGACCGATACGCTGTTCGAGCACATCCGGATTGGCTGGCAAATCAAACAGAATCAGGTCAGAGGCAAACTGGAAGTTACGACCTTCTGAACCAATTTCAGAACACAGTAAAATCTGCGCACCATAAGAGTCTTCTGCAAAGTAAGCCGCAGCCTGATCGCGTTCAAGCAGACTCATGCCTTCATGGAACATCGCGGTACGAATACCGGCATGTAAACGTAAGACATTTTCCAAGGCTTCAACCACTGGACCACTACGCGCAATCAGCAACACTTTTTTGTGTTTCAATTCGGTACGCAGCATTTCCATCAGCCACATCACACGTGGATCATGCTCCATCCACGCACCATCCAGCTGGGCTTCTTCAGGCCACATCTGTTCACGCAGCTTGCCATCTTTCGACCAGTTTGCAGGCGCTGGCAAAGGAGCCGGCTGGCAATCACGACCCGGGAAACCCTGAATCGCTTCACGGGTATTACGGAATAAGATACGACCGGTACCATGACGGTCCAACAATTCGTGAATAGCACGGAAACGCTGTTCCGGCTCATCCTGAATGCTATGCCCCAACAAGCCTTCAATCGCTTTTAAATGCCCCTCTTCCAAAGGCATATCCGACATCAGCACTTCAGCAATTTTAGCTGTTTGATGATATTGCTCTTCTTCATCCAGGAAGCGGTCAAGTGAACTGAAACGCTGCGGATCAAGCAGACGTAAACGGGCAAAATGACTTTCTACGCCGAGTTGTTCTGGCGTTGCTGTAAGCAGTAGCACACCCGGTGTTTTTTCAGCAAGTTCTTCAACCAGGTCGTAACGGTCATTACCGCCTTCTTCCTCAGACCACATCAGGTGATGCGCTTCATCGACCACTAAAAGATCGAAACCGGCTTCCAAAGCCTGCTCACGTAAATCTTCGTGATCGACCATCAAGTCAACGCTGGCAATAATGCATTGCTCGGTCAGGAATGGGTTTAAATCTGGATCATGTTCTTTGATCGAAGCGGTACGGGTCAAATCAAACAAAGAGAACTGCAGATTGAAACGGCGACGCATCTCAATCATCCACTGATATTGCAGTGAATCTGGAACCAAAATCAGAATACGTTCTGAGCGTGCTGTTTTAAGTTGCTGGTGAATGATCAGACCCGCTTCAATGGTTTTACCCAAGCCTACTTCATCGGCAAGCAAAACACGTGGTGCAAAACGCTGACCGACTTCATGCGCGATATACAGCTGATGTGGAATCAAGCCGACACGGGCTCCGATCATGCCGCGTAAAGGACTGTTTTTCATATTGGCTTGCATCAGCAAGGCTTCAATTCGCAGGTCGTACCATTCTTTATAGTCGACCTGACTTGCCAGCAAACGGTCAAGCGGTTTAGACAGCTGAATGGTCGCACCAATACGGGTTTCGTTTAAGGATTTACGCTCTTCTGAACCATCTTCCAGACGGCGCACCACGTTGTAACGTACCACGCCATGACGGTCTTCCAGACCCTCAACGGTCCATTTGGCGCCTTCCTGGTCCTGCAACTCATCATTCACGTTGAATACAATACGCGATAAAGGTGCATTGTTACGTGCATAGACACGTGTTTCATCACTTTTTGGGAATAAGATGCTAACCGATCGTTCATCTACGTCTATTAGAACGCCTAAACCGAGTTCTGTTTCCGTATCTGATAACCAACGCTGACCAATAGCAAACTGATGCAATTTTTCCACCTTTATCTAAAAATGAGGACACTAATTTCAAGCCCAAAATCTGGTTGGTATTTGAGCAAAAAACCAGGTCTTTAAGCAATATATTTTGACATAAAGCCCACTAAAAAGTGCGCAAAATCGATGAGGATTAAAAAGTTTTTACTTTAAAAAGGAACCGGAGCATAAAACTCCAACAGTTCTTCTGTTTGTGGATGATAAAAACTTAAACTTTCAGCATGTAAACATAGCCGCAGCATCAACAGTTGCTGCTCAGGAGTCGCATATAAGGTGTCGCCAATAATGGGATGACCTAAATATTGCATATGCACACGCAGCTGATGAGAACGGCCGGTAATCGGGCTCAGTTTGACACGCGTCACCGCCTGTCCCTGAATTTCAAAATGTTCAATCGCCTGCCAATGTGTCAGTGCAGGCTTGTTGTGATTTGGGTCGGCAATATGTAAGGGTGGATGTTCCGGATCGTAAACGACAGGTACATCAACCGTGCCTTCGCCTTCAAGATGGCCTGCCACCACAGCTTGATAGGTTTTGTCGGTTTGGCGTTCCTGAAACTGGCGGGAAATAGTTTTTTGCCCCCATCGGGTCAGGCCAAAGACCAGAATGCCGGAGGTATCACGATCCAGACGATGAATCAGCAAGGTTTTTGGTTCTATTTTTAATAATCGGTTGATAACGCAATCTTGCAAATCTTCGGTTTTACCGGGAACAGTGAGCACACCTGCAGGTTTATGGATGACCATAAAATCTTGATCACGATGTATCAGATGTTCGGTTAGAAAATTACTCAATGTTCAATCCCAGGCTGATCGCGAAAACGAGCCGGCAATAATAGAAAGCTTGGCACAGAATTACAATGCACAATGACGGAATTGGCGACGGTTTTTCCGATTTTAAGTAAAAAAAATTTCAATCACACCTTATGAATGCACTGATTGCAATATAAAACTCACCAGGTCATGCAAAGATGGATGTGCTAAAACATCTTCATATCGCACATTTGCACCATGCGCACGCCAAACACTGACCAAAGTGACAATGGCGACTGAATCCAGACCGTATTGTTTCAAATCGACATAAGGATCAATTTCAAGTGCATCCATGTTCAGTTGTTCAGCAACAGCCAGCATGATGCCCTTGGTGGAAAGCATATAACTGGACGGCGCACTTAAATCCCATAGTCGAGTCAAGCTATAGCTATTCATGTGATGCACACCTTGTGCCGAGATATTTTCAATCCACTGGATATGCTGTTCTTGAGCGGACAAGAAAATAGCATCGTCCACTATACAGATTTGCTCAGTCACACTTTGTATATGTGGCAGTATTTGCTTGAGCATAGGTGTGACTTGTCCCGCAAAAATCAGTTGTGGATGTGTGCTTGCATATTCCCCGAGCTGTTGCATGCCCTGCATCAAATCATCGCCGCACAAATCAACAATTGGAATATCAAGTGCTTTGGCTTTATTGCTGATCTGAACCAGATGAGTCATCAGGTCGCTGTCTTGTATGCCTGCCATCATCCTTAAATTTTGTAATCCAACCAGTACTAAGACAGATTCAGCGGATGAAAGCTGCCATTTGGCTTGTGATGGTGCGAGTTGGATTTTTTTGGGCATGGGGTAAAGCATGGGAGATGATTCATCTAATACTTGCAAAGTTACGATATGCTAGCTTAGATTAACTTGCTTGATAAGTTTGAAAGTAGTTAAATTTTTTTTAAATGATGCTATTCACTAACTAAAATATCACTGAAAATATTTAGCTATTATCGATATTATAGTTACTGAAAAAATTAGCATGAACCAATAAGGAATGTTTTTTGAAATAATATTTTTAGATACATCAATCGATGGATCAGATTTTGTAAAAGACTTATAGTGTTTTTTAACATATTCAGCTCTTTTTTGATTAAATTTTATAATTGCATTTTCTTCTTCAGCACTAATTTTCTGATCTAACTTACGAAAATGAAAAATAGATTCTTCATAGAATGGTTGAGATGAATAGATCTTCTCAGCAAGATCATCGAGGCTTTTTCTTCCTTTTGCCCTATATTCAAGAATCTCCTTTAAATCTAACTTTATATTCCAAGAATAACTATAATGGCGAAGATCGCATTGCACGTCCAAGAAGAATTCTTGCTGTTTTTCCAATAAATACCATACCCCTTCACGATAATCTAATACTTTCATTTCATCTGGAATATCCGAAATTATCTTAGTTGCAATTTTTAAGAATCCCAAGCAAGCCAAATACTCATTTGTAAAATATAAAGTATCTTCCCGTAAGACTCCTCTTTCAATGAAGCTCAAACACCATTGCTGACTATTTCTGGATTTTTCTAAATGAATTGTTATATAAAAATCGAGTCAATAGCTAATGACCTCATCATTACTTGGATAATATGTCACCATTGGGTAGAGGATATGGTGTAGATCGATTATTTTCATATGTATTTTTTGATTAAAAACTATTTTTTAATTTCTCTAAAACTAACATAATGCACATCACATAAAATTTTAAAATTAATTAATTTTAATTCATTGGCTTATGAATCGATTAAAAGCCCAAATTAAAAATTATTAGGCTTTTATTGATTCTTTTCAATCCACAATTAAGTTTTAATCAAAATTACACTTTAATATTTAATTTTATTAAAAAATATAACTGATTTTAGCCTTTAACCTGCGCCAAAAACTTCTCTATCGCCACTTGTGCAATTTCCGCATCCTGAAAAGACTTTACCCCAGACACACCCATCGCACCCACTAATTGCCCTTCATATATAATCGGCTCACCACCTTCAAGCATCCCAGAAAAAGTTTCCATAGTCAGAAAACCCATTTGACCGCCTTTAATAATATCTTCAAATAACTTGGAAGGACGGCGGCTGATCGCAGAACATTTGGCTTTTTCTAAACATAGATTGGCTGTCATAGGCGATGCTCCATCCATGCGCTTCATTGTCAGCAAATTTCCTGTTTCATCCACAACAGCAATGCTGACATTAAAGTTGTGCTGAATAGCATATTGATGTGCATGATTTAATAAAAACTCGGCATCACTCAGCGTCAGATAATGTTTGGTTTGCATATTCATCCTCAAAAAATTCTTTATAAAAAAGCCCGAACGAATTCGGGCCTAATATTTTGCAAAAATAAAATGCTTAAGCTTTCATTTCCGCAAAGGTTTCTTTTGCAGCTTGAATAGTAAATTCAATATCTTCATCAGAATGCGTAGCTGAAATAAATCCAGCTTCAAAAGCAGATGGCGCAAGGTTCACACCACGGTCTAACATGCCATGGAAGAATTTACGGAAAGCATTAACATCACATTTCAACATTGAATCGAAACTGGTAATGTCTTCTTGATCGGTGAAGTACAAACCAAACATACCGCCCACTTGTTGAGTCTTGAATGGAATACCAGCTTCATCCGCAGCAGCTTGTAACCCGGCAAGCAATTTTTCGAGCTGTGCAGTTAATTTTTCATAAAAACCTTCGGTACGTAAATGCTTGAACATTTCAATACCGGCACGCATCGCCAATGGATTACCTGACAATGTACCTGCTTGATAAACCTTACCTAAAGGCGCGATGCATTCCATCACTTCACGTTTACCACCGAAAGCACCTACCGGTAAGCCTGCACCAATGATTTTACCTAAAGTGGTTAAATCAGGTGTTACGCCATAATGCGCTTGCGCACCACCAAGACCGACACGGAAACCGGTCATCACTTCATCAATGATGAAGATAGAACCATGTTCGTCACATACATCACGAATTGCCTGAAGGAAACCATCAATCGGTTTCACCAGGTTCATGTTGCCTGCAACAGGTTCAACAATTACGCCGGCAATTTCAGAACCAAATTTGGCAAAACATTCCTTTAAGGTAGCAATATCGTTATACGGCAGCGTTAAAGTATGCTTGGCAAAATCAGCAGGCACACCCGCAGAAGTCGCCTCACCTTCGCCACTGGTCAACATACCTGAACCGGCTTTAACTAAAAGCGAGTCTGAGTGACCGTGGTAACAGCCTTCAAATTTTACAATCTTGTCACGACCAGTATAGCCACGTGCCAGACGAATCGCGGTCATGGTTGCTTCCGTACCTGAGTTGGTCATACGAACCAATTCAATGGAGGGCATGATTTCACAAATGATGTCCGCCAATGTCGTTTCATGCACGGTTGGCGCACCAAAACTTAAACCATCAACCGCAGCTTCTTGAACGGCTTTTATGATTTCTGGATGGGCATGACCCAAGATCATCGGCCCCCATGAACCGACATAGTCAACATAGCGTCTACCATCGACATCGTATAAATAGGCACCTTTGGCCTTTTCAATAAATACAGGCGTACCACCCACCCCATTAAACGCACGTACCGGTGAATTCACCCCACCCGGAATATGTTTGCTGGCTTGTTTAAACAATTGTTCTTGCTTTGGAGATAGGCTCATGAATTTACTCAACTCAAAATTAAATCAATCTAAATCTATTTTATTAACGGTTGTCTTGAAAAAGTGCAGACCATTCATCTAAACGCTCAGGAATGGCATTCATAGGACGACCTAATATATCACTAATCACGGCGCAATAATCTGCACCAGCTTCAACCACGATCTTTGAATTTTCAACGGTTAAACCGCCAATAGCACAAATAGGCACATTCAGTTGCGTTTTGGCTTGTTTCAAGGTTTCCAGACCAATGTTTCCAGCTTCAGGCTTACTTTCAGTCGCATAAATTGCACCAAACGCCACATAATTTGCGCCTTCAGCAATCGCTTGTTCAGCCAGCTCAAGTGAGTTATTGCAGCTACGCCCAATTAATACATTATTTGGCAAGCGAGCCACAGCCTCAACGATTGAACCATCATCCTGACCAAGATGAACCCCAACACCGTATTGAACCGCCATTTCAAGATCATCATTAATCACGAAAGGCACACCATATTCAGCACACATGGCTTTCATATACTCGATTTCGTAAATTTGATCTTCTTTGGCGACTTTTTTACGACGGTATTGCAGTACCGCAACACCACCATTCGCCATTGCACCTTCTAACTTCGCCAATAAAAGTTCTAAAGGATCATCATTGGTAATCAGATATAAACCGCGCATAACAAACTGCCAAAACTAAAACTGCCCTATTATAGGCACATCAACAGCAAGTTTCAGCGCATCCAGCTTAATTGCATAAGGAATAAAACCAATAAATTTGCAAAAAGCCGAAAAACAAAGTCCTGGTACATTTTTTCAAAATAAATGAAAAAATACCTATTTTAAGTGATAGCTCATGTAGGTATTAATCGGTTTAATAAAGCTATAGAACAACAATAAATAATAATGACAATATAATAATAAAACTTGGAAACTTGATTAGATTCTCTAATCTTTGGTGATAAAACGCGCTTGGGGAAGCGAACTAAAGATTAGAGAATCGCCCTATTTTAGTGTTTCATTACGCTCAAATTGATCAGGTCTTTTATCCTGATAAATGATTTTTAGCAAATAATGAATCCCCATTTTAAAGTGCGTAGCTTTCAACAAAATTCTAGATATAAAAAAAGCCTAGAGAAGGTCACTCTAGGCTTGGAAAACTTTAAGATTGGGACAGTCTGGAAGTAAAAATCAACTTCTTAAACGTCTGTGCTATTAATAGAATATTCACTCTATTATTGCAAGTCCACTCAGTCAATTTTCATCTTTTTTTGAAGTAATTTTTTGCAACTTTGAAGATTTACTTCAATTTACCTCAAAACCAGGCTTAATTTAACTAACTTTGAATTTTATCCAGCGAACGATTTTTTAAACTTAAATCGCCACGCAGCACATCAGAAAACATGCGCCAATCTGAAATAAAACTATACAGCGGTTGTTTAAAACTTGCCGGTTTATTTTTTTCAAATAGAAAATGTCCTACCCATGCACTAGCATAACCCGCCAGCAAACCATAGACCAGATATTTGGGCTTTCTTTTTAAAATAGCGCGACTCAATAAACATACCCCGACAGTACTGCCGAATACATGCAAGCGGCGACTCATGATATTACGATGCTCAGTTAAATAAAACCGATAAAATTCATGATAGTTTTGAAGCGGTAACTGAAATTCCGGTTCTGGATGATGTTCAAATTTGAGCTGAATCGTTGTATTCATGGTCATTCCCTCCCTGTTTTTATTTAAGTTAGCGCATATTTTATCCAAATTAAAGTATCAGCCTGCATCATTTTTTTGATCATTTCCAAAGCAATTACTCAAGAATCCACTCGTCAAGTCTTACATCAAAAATCATTTTCGTTACAATCAGGAGCCTAGAATCAACAATACAATTCCGGCGCTATAAAAGAATAGATTTCATAACGCATGTGTAAGCTATAGATGAGGTGTGGCATTGCTGACATCGCATCAAAAAATTAGGATGAAAGATCATGGTTGAAGTTGAATTAAAATTTCAAATTCCTGAAGCAAGACGTAATGCTTTACTGAAAGCATTAGATCCTAAAAAATCTGAAATTATTCAACTCAAAGCCAAATATTATGACACTTCTGAACGTCTACTTTCCCAGCATGGGGTAGCTTTAAGACAACGCCTCGAAGGTACACGCTGGATTCAAACCTTAAAAGCTGCCGGTAAAAGTCATTTACACCGTTTTGAGCATAACTATGACCTAGGGGAACTTGAACAACCACCCCAGCTGGATTTATCTGTTTATGAGCAA
>NZ_DJDC01000159.1:0-9314 GCF_002430855.1 Acinetobacter sp. UBA5934
TTGAAATAGTTATTTCAAAATATTGTAAATAACGTTTAATTTGAGATTGTCTTTAAATTAACAAATAATTTTTTAGTTTATAATAAGGAGTATAATTTTATTATTATCTATTATTGCAATTTATGCACTTTTTTAGATTAGTTATAAGTTCATTTTGCTTTATAGATATTTTAAAATAGAAATTTAAATAAAGATGACTTTAGAAAAACGATTGTGATGATAGTTAGCTAGTTTAATTTGCGATTGAGTGGAATCTGACTGCAAGATCAATCATATTATTCGGATCAAGCTGATTACTTCACCAAATATCTAATAAAATATGTAGAAACAAAGGAATATGAATATTCAGTTGTTTCAAATAATTAAACAATAATCTGATTTAATTCATGAGATTAGATTTAATTTCTGAATGATTAAAATCACGGAAATTCAGCTATGGAGGTTATTTAAAAATACGTTTTTAAATAGTTAAAACATCATTTTTATAAGATGTAGTTAAATCAATACCAACATATTTAAACAGGGTAATGAGCATGAAAATGCAAAATGAATTATGTAGTTTAGAACAAATTTATAATTTTTTACTTATGCGTCCTTATTTCCATAAAAATACCCAGTTTGAGAAGCTAAAAGAATTTTTTTATGAAATCCATGAAATGGATGGCGGTTTTTTTGAGGTTAAAAATTCTTATAGCTTTTTGGGGAAATTTAACGGTATCCAAAAAGTAATAGATTCAAGCCACTCTCCTGATTTTCTTGATAAAAAATTATTTTTACAATGGGTACTCAGACAGATAAATTAATACTGAGTTAAAAACATTTTTATGATCTTCGCCATAGGGATGAAGTAAATATGATCAAGAAAAATATATTTTTTGTAGCCATGGCACTATTAGGGCTAGCGGGATGTCAAACCCATAGCACAGATAAAGATTCCTTTATCATGATTACAAAATCATTAGGAACCAAACAGTGTTCCGAAGTCAATGCTGAAGGTCAGCTTCAGCAACTTAAAGCTGAACTAGAGCAGGCAAATATTAAAGTTTTTGCTGCTGAAATTGGTAGGGATCAAATGATGCATATCACTTTATGTGGTGCTGCAGATGGGAAAATGGCTATTTTAAAGGTAAAACACAATACCTTGAATGCAGTTGAAAAAATGGGTTATCAACTGAAAAGGGCTGATGAATAATTATTACCGATTTATTTTGTAGAAAGCACTCGTTCAAAACCAAATGCAAAGCGTTAAGTAGCGCTCTCTTAGGGTTAGTTTGTAAGGTGCAAATAAAAAAGCGACTTCTTGAAGTCGCTTTTATTTGATTGAATCAGGTGTTTTTAATTGGTACGTATCCAGGTCTGGCTGCGGCCAAGTGCAGAAACTCCAATATAGCCCCGACCACTTAAAGTTTTACCATCTTCAGATAGTTTGGCATTAAAACTATAGGTTTTACCATTTTTAGGGTCAGTAATTTTGCCGCCATCGTAACTGCGGGTTCCGGTTTTTTTCAATCCAGTGACGATTTGGATTCCTTGTAAAGGTTTATTGTAGAATTTACCCTTACATTTACTGCATTTTTGGCTTTCACTATCTTCCAGTACATCTACAATTTTTGCTGAAAGTACACCATTGGATGTTTCAGTAAATTGAACGACAGATAATGGTTTTTTGGTTACATCGTCAATGGTTTTCCATTTGGTGCCATGTAATGGATCAGCAGCCAGAGCCAGGGTGGAAACAAGAGACAGTCCGAGTATGCTTAGCGTTGTTTTTATCATCATTTGACCTCAACTGATTTGAGTAAACCTTTTTTGTAAAAATAATTGAAGCCGGAATTCGATTCCAGACTTCAACAGGTACAAAATGCAGGTTTGCAGTTTGTAGCTACAAGCTTATTTAAATATTTGGCATGTATTGTGGAAATTTCTATTAGCTTATGTTTTGAACACTTTAATTTAGTGTAATTTTTATTTTATTTTTCTACATAATTTGCTGGAAATTTACTTTGTTTCACAATTCATAATTCAGTTTCACATCATTTTTTTGTGACGTAGGTGAAGTAAAACTTACACATTTGATGAAGTGTTTGGAAGCTTTTGATTGAACTTTTGACTGATTAGGGCCTTCTCTAAGTTGTCCTATTTTAGGTATTTCTTACAAATAGGCGAGAAGCACAGACAAAAGTTATCAATCAGGTAAAATCCCTCTATAATACCGTCCATCCTTTCTAGGGTCAGTCGTTTGCTAGGGCATACGAATGACACTAGTCACACTATTTTTAAGTCAATTTCTAATCTGGAATTCGGCTTGTATTTTATTTTTTGATTTTTATGTGTTGCACTGACACATAAGAACAGTTAGGTGCCCGCATGGAAATTAAGGTCAATTATCTTGACAACCTTCGACAAGAAGCCAAGTTCGATGATTTCACGGTAATCGCCGATCAACCCATTCGCTATAAAGGCGACGGTTCAGCGCCAGGTCCATTTGACTATTTTCTCGCCTCATCAGCCTTATGTGCAGCTTACTTTGTAAAGGTGTACTGTGCGGCACGTGATATTCCGACCGATAACATCCGTTTGTCCCAGAACAATATTGTTGACCCGGAAAACCGTTACAAGCAGATTTTTAAAATTCAGGTTGAACTGCCAGCTGATATTTCTGAAAAAGACCGCCAAGGTATTTTGCGCTCCATTGATCGCTGTACGGTAAAAAAAGTGATCCAAACCGGTCCGGAATTTGTGATCGAAGAAGTGGAAAGTATTGATGCTGATGCACAAGCCTTGCTGATGCCGAGCTTGACTTCGGAAAGTAGCACCTATATTCCCGGTAAAGATTTACCTCTAGAAGAAACCATTGCCAATATGTCCGGCATTATGGCGAACTTGGGCATGAAGATCGAAATTGCATCATGGCGCAACATTGTGCCGAATGTATGGTCTTTACATATTCGCGATGCACAGTCTCCGATGTGCTTTACCAACGGTAAAGGTGCGACCAAAGAAAGTGCTTTGGCTTCGGCACTCGGTGAATTTATTGAACGCTTGAACTGTAACTTCTTCTATAACGACCAGTTCTGGGGGCAAGATATTGCCAATGCTGAATTTGTGCATTACCCGGATGAAAAATGGTTCCAGCCAGGTCCAAATGGTGAATTGCCGAAAGAAATTCTCGATGAATACACTTTAGAAATTTATAACCCTGAAGATGAACTGCTCGGCACCCATTTATATGATACCAACTCAGGCAATACCGAACGCGGTATCTGCTCATTGCCATTTATGCGTCATTCTGATGGTGAAACGGTTTATTTCCCATCCAACCTGATTGAAAACTTATATCTCTCTAATGGTATGAGTGCAGGGAATACTTTGGTGGAAGCCCAAGTCCAGTGTTTATCTGAAATTTTTGAGCGCGCCGTTAAACGCGAAATTTTAGAAGGTGAAATTGCACTGCCAGATGTTCCTGAGCATGTCTTGGCAAAATATCCAAAAATTGTTGAAGGTATAAAAGGGCTGGAAGAGCAAGGCTTCCCGGTGCTGGTTAAGGATGCTTCTTTAGGTGGTCAGTATCCGGTAATGTGCGTGACCTTGATGAATCCACGTACGGGCGGTGTGTTTGCCTCTTTCGGGGCACATCCAAAACTGGAAGTGGCTCTGGAACGTAGCCTCACTGAATTGCTGCAAGGCCGTAGTTTTGAAGGCTTGAATGATCTGCCTAAACCGACATTCAGCACTAACGCCGTCACCGAGCCGAATAACTTTGTCGAGCACTTTATCGACTCTAGCGGTGTCGTGTCATGGCGTTTCTTTAGTGCCAAGTCTGACTACCCGTTTGTGGAGTGGGACTTCACCAATGAAGGTCAAAACAGTAATGCCGAGGAAGCTGCGACCCTGTTCGGCATTCTTGAAGATATGGGCAAAGAAGTCTATATGGCCGTATACGAGCATTTAGGTGCAACAGCTTGCCGTATTTTGGTCCCTGGTTATTCGGAAATCTATCTGGTTGAAGATTTAATTTGGGATAACACCAACAAGGCATTATTGTTCCGTGAAGATATCTTGAACTTGCATCGTCTGGATGAAGCCCAGCTGGTGGCTTTGGTTGAACGTCTGGAAGAAGTTGAAGTAGATGATTACACCGAGATTAGCACTTTAATCGGTATCGAGTTTGACGACAATACGGTTTGGGGTCAGCTCACCATTTTAGAGTTAAAACTATTGATTTATATTGCGTTACAAGAGTTTGAAGAAGCCAAAGAATTGGTGGAAACTTTCCTGCAATACAATACCAATACTGTCGAGCGTGGCTTGTTCTATCAGTGCATGAATGTAGTGCTGGAAGTCGAACTTGACGATGACATGGACCTGAATGACTACGAAGCCAATTTCCGCCGTATGTTTGGTGATGAACGTATGGATGCGGTGATCGGTTCGATGGAAGGAACTATCCGTTTCTATGGTCTAACTGAAACCAGCATGAAACTTGAAGGTTTGGACCGTCATTTACGTCTAATTGATAGCTATAAAAAACTGCATGCAGCACGGGGCAAAACGCTAGCAAAATAAAGTCATTGAAAAGACTTCAGCTTTTTCGCTGAAGCTGATTTCAGCAAGAAAAGGGCTTATTCATCATGAATAAGCCCTTTTCTTTTGTATGTAGTTTAGAACAATCATTTTTGTACCGTTGAATCATGGATCAGACGTAAGCTGAAGAAATGATCAGAAAAAGAGCATTCTGTATAAGGGCTTTAATAATTTTAGCTGGAATAACTGACTGATTTCTTATCCATTTTAGCGCATAGATTATTTTCGGTACGCTGATAGATTTAAATGATAGCTCTATAAATAAAAATAATTAAATAAATACAATGGCTTAATTTTAAAAAATAAATATTGGCATACAATTTGAATGCACTCTCTCGGATTCACTAAAAATATCTTAAAAAGGTTTGGAGAGACATAACATGTTCCAACAAAAACAATTTTCAAAAAGTTTACTTGCTGTAGCAATGATGGGGAGTATGGTATTGACCGGTTGCTCTAAACCGGCAGAAAAGGCAGAAGCACCGGCAAGTGAAGCCCAGGCACCGGCTGCAAGTGGCGATACCATTAAAGTGGGGATTCTACACTCACTGTCAGGGACTATGGCCATTTCAGAAACCTCTTTGAAAGACACAGCACTAATGGCCATTAATGAAATTAATGCCAATGGCGGGGTGATGGGGAAAAAACTAGAACCTGTAGTGGTTGATCCGGCATCGAACTGGCCACTTTTTGCTGAAAAAGCCCGTCAGTTGATTACTCAAGACAAAGTGGCTGTCATTTTTGGTTGCTGGACATCGGTTTCACGTAAATCTGTATTGCCTGTAGTGGAAGAGCTGAATGGCTTACTGTTCTATCCGGTTCAATACGAAGGTCAGGAACAGTCTAAAAATATTTTTTATACCGGTGCGGCACCTAACCAACAAGCGATTCCGGCTGTTGAATATCTGATGAGCGAAGAAGGCGGTAAGGCGCAACGTTTTGTATTGTTAGGTACAGACTATGTTTACCCTCGAACCACCAATAAAATTTTACGGGCTTTTCTGAAGTCTAAAGGCATTGCCGATGCAGACATCATGGAAGAGTACACGCCATTCGGACATAGCAATTATCAAACCATTGTAGGCAATGTGAAAAAATTTGCTGCAGGTAAGAAAACGGCAGTGATCTCGACCATTAACGGCGACTCCAACGTACCGTTCTATCGTGAACTGGGTAACCAGGGCATTAAAGCTGCAGATATTCCAGTAATGGCATTCTCGGTGGGTGAAGAAGAACTCCGTGGTATTGATACCAAGCCACTGGTTGGACATCTGGCGGCATGGAACTATTTCATGTCGGTTAAAAATCCGAAAAATACTGAATTTATTGGCAAGATGAAACAATATGCGGTGGAATACAAATTGCCGAATGCAGACAAGTTTGTCACCAATGACCCGATGGAAGCGACTTATGTCGGCATCAACATGTGGAAACAGGCGGTTGAAAAAGCCGGTTCGACCGATGTTGATAAAGTTCGTGAAGCAATGGCAGGTCAATCTTTTGATGCACCTTCAGGTTATAAGCTGCAAATGGATGCAAGCAACCATCATTTACATAAACCGGTGATGATTGGTCAGATTCGTGGCGATGGCCAGTTTGATGTGGTCTACAAGACACCAAAAACTATTCCAGCTGAGCCTTGGAGCCCATATATTCCTAAATAATGCTTTCTTTAGTCTGCTGCGTTGGCAGCAGGCTTTTTCTTGATTTTCATTCCCCGTTTGGGACAGCTCTACCTTTATAAATAGGGAGGACACGAATGTTCACTCGCCTAAATTTCACGGTTATATTTTTGATTTTGAGTCAGTGCCTATGGCTCAATATAGCTCATGCTGAAACTCAAACGACAATAGAAACAGCGCATACGACTCAAGTTAGTCCTACAGAAGATGCGATTCAGCAATTTGTCCGTGGCGATTTTGCCCAGCGCCGTGCCTTGCTTAATCAATGGCCATCCAGTATTGAACAGCTCGATCAGCTGGCCGAATTTGTAGAAAAAGATCAACTGTATACCGATAGTGCAGGCAATACCTATATTCTGGAAACAGAAGATAAACTGCTCAGTTATCCGGATAAAAAAGCCATTAAAAGCTGGCCGTCAGATTTATCCCAAGTCACTTTGGTCAATACCTTAAGCAAGGCATTGGCTTTTGGTCAGGCAAAAAAGAAATTAAATTCAGAAGAAGCCTCACAACGTCTTGAAGCAATTGATATTTTAGAAAACAACTTATCCGAGTTGGATGCCAAAGCCATCAACCAGCTGTATTTAAATGAAAAAAACAAGGGTGTCAAAGCCCGTTTTGCACAGTTAAAGGCCCGTCTGGATTATCAGTCTGAGGATGTTCTTACTAAAATCGAAGCAGCAAAAGTCTTAAAAGAATCTAATCGCCCAGATGTATTGGCATTGGTGGAGCAAGAGCTGAGCCAGCCAAATTTGCATCCCGATCTGAAAGCGGCATTAACAGCTGCCCAAGGCAGTATCAAAACCCGGATTCAAGCCAGTGAATGGACCGGACATGTATTTTCAGGATTTAGCACGGCCAGCATTTTATTGCTCGCAGCACTAGGTCTTGCCATTACGTACGGACTGCTCGGTGTGATTAATATGGCGCATGGTGAGCTGATCATGATTGGGGCTTATACCACCTATGTGGTGCAAACTTTCTTTAAGTCTCATTTCAGTGGTCTGGTGGACTGGTACCTGATTGCTGCGATTCCCGCGGCGTTTATGGTCAGCGCAATCATCGGTATGCTGATCGAACGTACCGTGATTCGTCCTTTATATGGTCGTCAGCTGGAAACCTTATTGGCAACTTTTGGGGTGAGCTTGATCCTCATGCAGCTGGTGCGGATGATCTTTGGGGCACAAAACGTAGAAGTCTCGAATATTTCTTGGCTTTCTGGGGGAATCTCCATTACGCCTAGCCTGATGCTGCCTTATAACCGCATTGCTATCATCGTATTCACGATTGCCGTATTACTGCTTCTGGTTTATCTGCTCAATAGAACCCGTTTTGGTCTTTTTGTTCGTGCCGTGACCCAAAACCGTCAAATGGCACGTGCGGTCGGGATTCGCTCTAGCCGCATTGACATGATGGCTTTTGGTTTGGGCTCAGGTCTTGCTGGTCTTGCCGGCTGTGCCTTAGCTCAAGTCGGTAATGTCGGGCCAGATCTTGGTCAAAACTACATTATCGATGCTTTCCTTGTGGTCGTGGTTGGTGGTGTCGGTCAAGTCTGGGGTGCAGTACTTGCAGCACTTGGTTTAGGTGTGAGTGGTACCGTGCTGGAAATAGGCATGGGAGCAGTACTGGCGAAAATTATTCTTTTGGTTCTTGTGATTTTGTTTATTCAGAAACGTCCACAAGGTTTGTTTGCCCTGAAAGGACGCTTTGTGGAGTAAGCCTATGAAAATCACATCACTACTGTCAGATAAGCCTCATAGCGCAATTGCTATTTCCGTATGTTTTGCCATTTTACTGGCTTTGCCGTGGCTACATTTATTGCCCGCAGATTCTGCCTTGCATCTTTCTGCCTATTGGATCACCTTGATCGGCAAGATCATGTGTCTGGCTCTGGTCGCCTTGGCGCTTGATCTGGTCTGGGGTTATGCCGGTATTTTAAGTTTGGGGCATGGCTTGTATTTCGCTTTGGGCGGCTATGCTTTTGGCATGTACCTGATGCGTCAATCCGCAGGTGATGGCCTACCTGACTTTATGCGCTTTTTGAGCTGGACTGAATTACCTTGGTTTTGGGTCGGAACCAATCACTTTTGGTGGGCAATGATTCTTGTGGTTTTAGTACCAGGACTGATTGCTTTTATTTTTGGTTTCTTTGCCTTCCGCTCCAAAATCAAAGGCGTTTACTTCTCGATTATCACTCAGGCGATGACTTTTGCGGCAGCACTTTTATTCTTCCGTAATGAAACGGGTTTCGGTGGTAATAACGGCTTTACCGGGTTTAAAACCATTTTGGGTATGGACATTACTTCAGCACCGATGCGTGCCAGCCTGTGCTTTATCACCGCATTAGTATTGTTACTGTGTTTTGTTGGCCTACGCCATTTGATGAACAAGCCTTATGGCCGTGTGCTGGGCGCAATTCGTGACAGTGAAAACCGTCTGCAATATTTGGGCTATCGCACGCTGTGGTACAAACTTTCAGCCTGGGTACTTTCTGCGGCGATCGCGGGGATTGCAGGGGCCTTATATGTGCCACAAGCCGGCATTATTAACCCCAGTGAAATGAACCCAGTGAACTCGATTGAAATGGCCGTTTGGGTAGCGGCAGGTGGGCGCGGCACGCTGATCGGTCCGATCTTGGGTGCGGGCTTAATCAATGCCGTCAAAACTTACTTTACTGTGGCTTATCCGGAAGCATGGTTATTGATTCTGGGAGCGTTATTTATTGTGGTCACCATTTTCCTGCCTAAAGGTGTGATTGGGTTATTTGACCGTTTTAAAAAGGAGCGTAGCGAATGAGTGAGATTCTACAACCTCATGGCGGCCATGCTTCTGAAAGTTATGGTCGACCGAAAGAACAAGGTCCGGACTTTAGTCATGGCATTGCCTTGTACCTGGAAAAAGTCAGTGTCTGGTTTGATGCTTTCCGCGCCTTAAATGATTTATCGCTGTATATCGAAGAAGGTGAATTGCGCTGCATTATTGGGCCGAACGGCGCCGGTAAAACCACCTTGATGGATGTGATTACCGGAAAAACCCGGCCTACTGAAG
>NZ_DJDC01000159.1:9489-12365 GCF_002430855.1 Acinetobacter sp. UBA5934
AGAAGGGACTGCATTTTTTGGTCAGACTTATAATCTGGCGAAAATGAGTACCGAGGAAATTGCTGAAGCAGGCATCGGACGAAAATTTCAGAAACCAACTGTATTTGAAAATTTTACCGTGATGGAAAATCTGCTGTTAGCCGCACCGAAAGATAAACGGGTGAAGAAAAGCTTTTTCAGCAAGCTTGATCCCGATGCACAAAATGCCCTGGATGAATCTTTACAGCAAATCCGCTTGCAGGAATTTATCAATAAACCTGCGGGCTTGCTATCTCATGGTCAAAAGCAGTGGCTTGAAATTGGCATGTTACTGATGCAGCGTCCAAAACTGATTTTGCTGGATGAACCTGTCGCGGGGATGACCGATGCAGAAACTGAACGTACCGCTGAGCTGTGTCTGGAACTGAAAAAGAATCATACGCTGGTCGTGGTCGAACATGACATGAGTTTCATCGATACCATTAGTGAAAAAGTTACGGTTCTGGCCCAAGGGGCGATTTTAGCCGAAGGCACATTGGCCGAAGTGCAAGCCAATGAAGATGTCATTGAAAAATATCTCGGGCGTTAAGGAGTGACTGATGCTAGAAGTAAAAGATGTAAATCAGTTTTATGGCGGCAGTCACATTTTGCGTGATGTGTCGTTTCATGCGCCTGTCGGTGAATGTTCGGTGGTGCTGGGGCGTAACGGTGTGGGTAAAACCACGCTACTCAAGTGTTTAATGGGTATTTTGCCAATTAAGTCTGGTCAGATCTTGCTGGATGGTAAGGACATTTCCAAACTCAGTCCGGAACAGCGTGTCCGTGCAGGTTTGGCTTATGTTCCACAAGGACGCGATATCTTTTCGACCTTAACGGTCGAGGAAAATATCCTGATTGGGATGGCGAAATTTAAAGGTGCTAAAACCCGTAAAGTGCCGGAACATCTCTATGAAATTTTCCCGGTGCTGGATGAAATGAAGCATCGTCGCGGTGGAGATTTATCCGGTGGGCAGCAGCAGCAATTAGCGATTGCCCGAGCACTGGCTTCTGAACCGCGTGTACTTATTTTGGATGAACCGACTGAAGGGATTCAGCCATCGATCATTAAGGATATCGGTAAGGTGATTCGTAAACTTGCCGATGGCGGAGAAATGGCAATCGTGCTGGTGGAACAGTTTTATGACTTTGCAGAAGAACTGGCAGATGGTTATACAGTCATGGCACGTGGGCAGGTGATTGCTCAAGGTATAGGAAGTGAAATGCCTAGAAAAGGGATTCGCGATTTGGTGGCGATTTAAATTCCCTCTCCCTGACCCTCTCCCAAAGGGAGAGGGAAAGAAGCCTCCCTTTATAAAAGGGAGGTTTGGAGGGATTTATAAATGCTGTTAAATCTCTGTATTTTCACTCCATAAAAAGTACATGCCATATTGACCTGTACGGAATTCTCCACCCGCAGATTTGCCTTCATCAGTTAAAAAGTGCTTTCCATTTTCATTTAGTGTCAGATAGCCTTTTGTAATTAATTTTTCAAAAGTGTCCGCTGTTTTTAAGCCAAGTTTTGATGCCAGCTTCGCTGTAGTCAGTTTTGTGAAAGCGGTATTTTCTTCGGATTTATTATCTTCCGCTGGGATGGATTCTGTTTTTACTTCATCCAATGTAATACGGACTTCGTCACTAATACGAATAATCCGTTGTGCTTCTTCATAAGCTTCTTTAAATACATCATTATCTTCATATTTACGGATCAGAATCCCCATTTCATTATTGTTAACTTGGCTAAACTCATAAAGATTTAAGCTTGAAATAATGCACTCAGATTCATTCAAATAGCATTTCGCATGCAAATTTTTACAGAAACTCAGACGCACATAATCCAGTTTTTGCATCCATTTAATTTCGTCAGGGTGCAGATCACTTTTTCCATAAACAATACGGATATCAATTTTAAGACGATCTTTGTCTTCTAATAATTCTTTAATGCGATCATTGAGACGTAAATATGGGCTAATTAAAATTAAACGTTCTTTGGCATTTTTAATAAGTTCTTCTAAAAAGAAATTTGTTCCGCTTGTATTCAAAAATTTTGCCATGTATCCCTCAACTTCTTATTTAATAATTGTAGAGATATTAGCTTAAATTTTTGAATCAAGAAAATAATTTGGCTTATGGACGCTCAATTAAAAAACTTCAGACTTTTACCTTCCGTATAACTTTATAACATCCGATAAATCAAGTTGGCACGATAACTGCTTTATTTTGATGCAAATTTATAATTCTAAAAAACATTTGGTCTCAATTTGGAACAAATACAGGATTTATCAGCATCAGTAGGGTAGTTATGAAAATTTATACGCAGCGTTTAGAAAACATTGCATCTGAACACAATTTTGAGTCTTTGGAACTCACATTTGATACGCGCCAAAAGAGCCGTTTTCGTGCAACTTTAAAAAATGGTGTCGATATTGGTGCAGATTTGCCGCGTACAGGAATTTTGCGTAGTGGTTCCTTTATTGCCACAGAACAGGGGGAAATTTTACGGGTAGATGCCAAGCCAGAAAAACTGATGCAAGTCACAACAGATAATAGTTTTGACTTATTAAAAGCGGCTTATCACCTGGGAAATCGTCATGTACCGCTGATGCTGACACCTTCAGCTTTGTACTTTGAACCAGATCATGTACTGGCGGAAATGGTGCAAGGTTTAGGCCTTGAAGTGAAAGAAGTGATGCACCCTTTTGAACCAGAAAGTGGCGCCTATGCCCAGCATCAACATGACCAACGATTAAGCCCAATCAAGGCTTTACATCATGTCCATCACTAATGCATCACAACTGCTCAGCTTGCTGACCTTGTCTTCAACAGCGCTGCCGATTGGGGCGTACTGTTATTCGCAAGGG
>NZ_DJDC01000086.1:0-4142 GCF_002430855.1 Acinetobacter sp. UBA5934
TATAACGATGCCGGATTATCGGAGCAAGAAGCCTTGAATGCCATCATTACTGGTCGTATTAATGAAGGTGCTAATGGTATTAGTCAGGAAGCGGGCTTTAAATCCGATGTCAACAATACTATTGCTGCTGCCGGCATCAGTTTGGGCTTGGGCGGTACTCGTGCGCTCACCAACCAGATTGGCCGTACTTTTGGCCTCAGTGGCTTGGCTCTGGATGCTCAGGGAACAGGGGATGATACTCAGGTCAGTGTGACCGGTTATATTACCCCGGATCTGTTTATCCGTTATGGCGTCGGGGTATTTACACCAGTGAATAAATTGACCTTGCGTTATCAAATGAATAAACGTTTGTATCTGGAAGCGAGCCAATCGCTGGAACGTGCAATCGATGTATTTTACAACTGGCGCTTCTAATGGTTTGAAAATGTAACTATTTGTTATATTAAAATTTTATCAAAATTGGTCTACATTGTTTTTAGCGGTGTAGGCTATGGGTAAGTTGTTGAACCATTTCAGAATTAGAATGCATGGGTTAAATTTACATCAAAGGGCTGAAATGAAACTCAGACCATGTTGTTAGATATTTCCTATGTAATAACAGAAATTGGAAACCTTAAAAGCCGTATTTCCAGTCAATTTTCAAGTAAACCAGAGCTGCATTCTTCAACCTCAGTTACACAAATGGTCATTGTTCACTATTGAATGAAGCTGTCAAATGTTTGAGCATAATATTTTCTTGGTTAAATAAGTGATGGATCGCCATGATAGATGAACAAAAGCCTTTAGATTTTGAAGATGATGAAGAACCTCAAGATTTCGAAGATGAAGAATTTATCAACGATAAGAAAGAGGATGAGATGTACAATCCTATTACCAAGGATGGCTCAAGTGTTGACCCTGCAGATGATGGAACACGTCATATTCGACCTGAAGATGGGGATCCAATAGAAGTCGAAGAGTAAAGAATAGCCCAATTTATGATTGGACTTTTTATTATCTGGGAGCTCTATATAAATCAAATAACTTTTTCAATTCACTCTCATACTGATTAATCTTATCAAAGGTATTTCATGAACCATTGTATTTTGCGGACTGAAGTTTTTTATTTTTATGAGATTTCATTGGAGGTTAGATAATTTAAACCCATTCATGAGGTACTTGATGAAGTAAAGGTCATGGGGGACTGCTATGCTTTTATCAGTATTTTCCACCATATTTTCGGTTTAGAAATCATTGCTGTTAACAGCTATATAAATATGCAAAAAATAAAGGGTTTTTGAATCAGCTTGAAAAAATTATTGCAAATGAAGCAAGGTATCAATCAATGCCGCAGCGTCAAAACTAGACTGGATCAACTGATGGTTGATTGATGAAATAGAACGTTGTGATTTTACATATTGGTATTTTATAAGGCTCAAAAAAAAGCGAGAGCTAAACTCTCGCTTTTCTTAAATCATGCTTACAGTCGGTAAGCGTGATTTTAAAATTATAGTGCTACGATGTTTACAGCATTCGGGCCTTTTTGACCTTGAGCGATGCTGAATTCAACTTGTTGGCCTTCAGCCAAAGTTTTGAAGCCATTACCAGTGATTTCGCTGAAGTGAGCGAAAACGTCAGGACCGTTTTCTTGTTGAATAAAACCGAAACCTTTAGTTTCGTTAAACCACTTAACAGTACCTTTTACAGTATTAGACATAATACAATCCTACAAAAATATTTTTTAGCTTATTAAAAAGCGTGATGATTTAACTTGAAAAGAAGAATGGAACTTTAAATCTGAAAAAACGAAGGATTATGACTAAAACTGCGAAATACAAAAAGATTTACCAGAACAAAACTATTTTTCTAGTTGGTATTAAGAATACAGTGATGTTTGATTTTATGCAACCAATTTTCGGTCCATTACTGCTGTTTGATGTATATATTTGTAATTTTAAAAATAAATAAAGTTAAAACAATAATATATAAATTTTGGGGAAGGGAAGAATGATACAAAAAATATTGTTCGGGCTTCATTTTTTTGGTTTTTTAATATCACAATTTGTTCATCGGTCTTTTTAAATGAGTTTTTTAGATCAAAAATCAGGTTGAAAATATCAGGCTATATCTTTTCAGTGAACGAATAAAATTCATTTTCAATAGGGGAGTTTCGTATTTGCCTTAACTTTGATTATCATAGAGGGCAATAGGAGAATGTTCATGAATAAGTTATTCACTTTAATGGTGCTTGTTGCTTTGGTCGGTTGCGCTGAAAAAAAACCATTAACCGCTGAAGAGCAGTGGAAAGGTTATTGTACCAGTGTAGGAAATGCTGCGAATACGATTATGTATGACCGTCAAAATAATATTGATAAAGCAGCTGCATTAGAACATGCCAATAAAATTGAAGATGCAACGACAAAAACCTTCATCCTGGATATTATTGAACAAGTCTATGCATTTCCATTGGCTGAAATTACTGCAGATCCAGAAGCAAGTCGCAGTCAATTCAAGCAAAAAATCACAGAAAAATGTATCGCGACACCGCACGACAAAATGCCTGATTACAAACCGTTCTAAAGAACGGTTTTTTTATATTTGGATCTTTTTAACATCTAAAAATAGCCTAAGCAAACGATTATAAATTGTGACATTTGACTAAATCATAAATATAGAAAAGCTTATATAAATAGTGAATAATGAAAATAACAACAAAAACACCGAGGAGCGTTATATGGATGTTGTGGGTTATCTACATAATGCAGACCTGCTCTTGGAAGATGAACAGGGTGTTGTGGTGATAGGCGGAAGTCGTTATGTACTCAGTCTGGGCGATAAAGTCTATCTGCAGAATGTGATTGATCAAGAATCGAAGCTTTATCAGGTTCATATTTCATTTGCCAGTGCAGAGCATGCTATGCTGCATGAAGACGAAATTCAGATTAAATTTGAAGGTTGTCGTGATGATTTACGTGAATATATGAATGCAACGACAGTACACTAAGGTTGAATATTTTTCTTATTGGAAAAGAGGCAACATAATGTTGTCTTTTTTTTGGCTAATGTTTCATTAAAAGTACCTTCCTTCATTATCAAAAAGCTTTAAAAGTGAAGGATTTGCTTATTGTGTAATCAATATGGGCATCATTTAGCTACAAAATAATGGGCATCACGAAGAAACACTCTACTTGCATTAACTTTTAACTGGAATTTTAGTAAAATTTAGCAGTCCATATTATTTACGAAGCTTTGAATAAGCTGGAATTCGTAGGTAATTTTTTAAAAAAGAGGAATAACACCGTGCTAGAAGCTTACCGCCAACACGTTGCAGAACGTGCCGCACTCGGAGTCCCACCGAAGCCACTTGACGATGCTCAAACAGCTGACTTGGTTGAGCTATTAAAAAATCCACCAGCTGGAGAAGAAGCATTCCTAGTTGATTTGCTTGAAAACCGTGTTCCTGCCGGTGTTGACCAAGCTGCTTATGTAAAAGCTGCTTTCTTGGCTGCTGTGGCAAAAGGTGAAGCAACTTCTCCATTAGTTACTAAAGAACGTGCGGTTTACTTACTGGGTACTATGCTTGGTGGTTATAACGTTGCTCCTTTAGTTGCTCTTCTTGATGATGCTGAATTAGCTGAACTTGCTGCTGAAGCGCTTAAGAAAACCCTTCTTGTATTTGATGCGTTCCATGACGTTGCTGATAAAGCAAAAGCGGGTAATGCCAATGCACAAGCAGTTCTTCAATCTTGGGCTGACGCTGAATGGTTCACTAGCCGTAAAGACGTTCCTGAAGAAATCAAATTAACTGTATTCAAAGTTACTGGTGAAACCAACACTGATGACTTGTCTCCAGCTCAAGACGCTTGGAGCCGTCCAGACATCCCATTACATGCAAATGCGATGTTGAAAAACGTACGTGACGGTATCAACCCAGAAGTTCCTGGTGAAGTTGGTCCGTTAAACCAAATTAAAGAGCTTGTTGCTAAAGGCAATCAGGTTGCTTACGTTGGTGACGTTGTTGGTACAGGTTCTTCTCGTAAATCTGCAACTAACTCTGTACTTTGGTTCTTTGGTGATGACATTCCGCACATCCCGAACAAAAAAGACGGTGGTTACTGCTTAGGTTCTAAAATCGCTCCAATTTTCTTCAACACGATGGAAGA
>NZ_DJDC01000054.1:0-5396 GCF_002430855.1 Acinetobacter sp. UBA5934
TTATTTATGCAGATAACAATGGAATTGTGATTGCTAAGGAAAAATTAGTTTAGCTCCACAATATAAAGGAACGTGTAATGGTGAATCATCAAATTAAAGTGATACAGGCTTTAGCTTCATCTTTGACTGAAGGTGGACGTGGCGTGAGTGGCACTGCTTTTCCCCAGCAACCTGAAAAATCACTCAAACTTTATGAGTTTGAAGGTTCGCCATTTTGCCGCCGTGTGCGTGAAGTTTTAACTTTATTAAACCTGGATTATGAGGTTTATCCTTGTCCGAAGGGTGGGCAGAAGTACCGCAAAATTGTCAAAGAAAAAGGTGGAAAAAAACAGCTCCCATTTTTTATTGATGAAAATAATGGAGTTCAGATGTATGAATCTCAGGACATTATTCATTATCTGTTTAAGCATTATGGCCGAACTGGAACCACACCAAAAAAATTTACCCATTATCCTAAAATTCCTGTCGCTGCATTTGCTGGAACCATCATTAATGGAGCACGCGGTGTCTGGATTAACCAGAAAATTAAAGATCGTGCAGCACCCGCTCAACTTTTGGAATTATGGGGTTTTGAAGCCAGTCCTTTTACCCGTGTGGTACGAGCGGTATTAACCGAGCTTGAACTACCGTATATTTACCATAATGTGGCTAAAGAGCGCTGGCAGGATATGGGACCGGCAGTACTGCGTTTAAAACCTGGGAAATATCAACCTTTATCGGGCGGCAAACGTGAGAAGATTGTTGAAATGATGGGGCGTGATATTCAGGTTCCTTATTTAGTCGACCCGAATACTGGGGTGAAAATGTTTGAGTCGGCACAAATTGTGAAATATTTAAACCAGCAATATGGTCAGTAATCCATTATGAAGAATGAAACCGCTAAAGTAGCGGTTTCTTTTGTTCTATTTATTTAATCTAGGCTAAAAGCAAAGTGCGTCATGCACAGCATGATATTCAGAATATTGAATGAATAAATGATAGATAAATCATCGATTGAAACTTTAAAGTTTTTATTTTATGGTGTTAATTTGAGCAGGCTGACAGCAGCATAGCAAATAAAACCGATCAATTATTAATATAAAATTCATTAAATTACCTAATTTTAGGGATGTTATTCAGAGTGTTTTGCTGACTATAGTAAACGCTGATAACAGGGGGTGATGTGTGTCAAAGTTAGAAACGATTTTACCGGTACCGGTTTTAATTGTTGAAGATGAAAGTCTAATTCAAGAACGATTAAAAAATATATTGACAGAACTGGGCTATAGCAAAGATATGCTTATTTTTGCTAAAAACTTGCAACAGGCTTTTGTGGAAATAGAACAGCAACCTATTTCCTTGGCTCTGGTCGATCTGGGACTTCCTGACGGCAATGGTATAGAGCTGATCGAAAAGCTGCGTACACTGGATAATAATGCCATGATCCTGGTGATTTCGGCTTGGAGTACTCAGGAAAGTTTATTTTCAGCGATCAAGGCCGGTGCGACTGGGTATGTTCTGAAAGAGCGTGATGATGCAGAAGTGCTGTTGTCTATTCGCAGTATTTTACGTGGCGGTGCACCGATAGACCCTTTTATTGCACAAGAAATTCTAAAACAAATCTCGGCTGCGGTTTTGCCGGCAGCGCATGATCAAAAAATTCTAGATGCAGATATGGAGCTGTTAACCAATCGGGAAACCGAAATTCTGAATCTGGTCGCTCAGGGCATGAGTAATCGGGAAATAGCTGAACAATTGTTTGTGTCTAAATATACGGTGGAAAGTCACATCAAGCATATTTACCGAAAATTGTCGGTGACCAAAAGAACCAAAGCGGTGAGTGCAGCACGATCCTTAGGGATTTTATGAAGCGGTTTATCGCGCAGTATTTTTTTATTCTTGTGCTCAGTCTGCTGAGTCAAAGCAGTTATGCGAAAAGAACTGAAAACATTAATTCACAATGTGCAGTGCATATTGATTCTATTCATGCTGTTCAGACCAGTTCAGCTACGTTTTTACCTCAACAAGGCTGGGAGTCTGTAGATTTACCTGATCAATGGAATAAGCGCTGGCCAAATTATAATGGCGGAGTCTGGTATAAGATCCAATGGAAATGGTCTTGCCAAAATAATACCAAACTCACAGAACCGATTGCCTTTTTAATTGATTATATTAATTCTGCGGGTGCTGTTTATTTAAACGGCGATTTAATTTGGAAAAATAAAAATCTGCACGAACCTTTATCAAAAAGCTGGAATGTACCCCGTTACTGGATTTTACCGATTTCGGGATTAAGAGCTAAAGAAAATGAAATTTTGATTTATGTGCGTGGCAATGCTTTTCAATCTCCGGGATTAGGCAGTATTTCCTTTAATAATGTGCAAAAAAATGATGAGGTCTATGAAAGTAAAATATGGAATCGTCGAACATTATTTCAAATTAATATAATTTTATCCATCACTTTCGCAGTGATTTGTCTGGTGATCTGGTTATTAAGACGTAAAGAAACCACATTTGGATGGTTCGCTTTAAGCTGCTTTTTATGGGTGTTATTTATTTCAAATGTACTGAGCACAGAAAATTTTCCCTATCCCACCTCTCTGATGGCTGCTCAAGCCAATTTAGTCTTTTTTGTGCTTTATATCATTTGCTTCTGTATTTATTTATTAAGATTTATTCAAACGTATTTTAGTCGGCTTGAACCAGTCATTCATTTAATCACTGGTCTTGTGATTGTGAGTATTTTTATTACACCGCCACAAGAAATATATTGGGCCTTTTCACTGATATTTTTAATATACATTGTTTTGTTTTTTATAACCTATCTATATGTCAGCTACCGCGCCTTTCAAACCAGACGTTCCGATTATGTATTTTTAGCCATTTGTTTGACCGGGATTGTCGTATTTTCATTTTTCGATCTTCTATTATTATCCTCAGCAATGGAATCAGATACTCGACCATTATCACCTTATACCTCACCCATTATTACCTTTTTTGTGGTGGTGATATTAGGCGCCAGACTGGCACATAATGTGAAAAAGATAGAAGCATTTAATGCTCGGCTAGAAGTAAAAGTTCAACAGGTCAGTGATGACTTAAGCTCTAGTTTGAATGAAAAACACCAATTAGAGCTTGAAAATGTCAAATTACAAGAAAGAATCCATTTATCTCATGATTTACATGATGGTTTGGGCGCGTCGCTGGTACGCTCAATGATTTTAGTGGATCAAAGTGCCCATAATATTTCAAACAAACAATTTTTATCGATGCTGAAATTATTAAGAGATGACCTCAGACAAATTATCGATAGTGGCTCATCAGCAGATAATAAGATACCAGTTAGTCCGGTACTGTGGGTTGCACCGGTAAGGCATCGTTTTAGTCAGCTGATGGATGAGCTGGATATTCGTTCTAAATGGATTTTTCCGCATGAATGGCAAGCAGTACCGAGTGCTTTGCAATGTCTCACTTTAATACGGGTTCTAGAAGAAAGTCTGACCAATATTATTAAACATAGTCAGGCCAAGCAGGTAAAAATAGCGATGGTTTATCTCACAGAAAATCAGTTTATTTTGAGTATAGAAGATGACGGTGTCGGTTTTAATACGGATTGTGTCGCGCAACAAGGATTAAGTATCGGCATGCGTAGTATGAAAATGCGTTTGGAGCGGATGGGTGCCGAGCTGGAGTTATCTTCTGAGCCAGGCCGCACGATCATCCAGGCGATCGTAAAACTGAAATAAGCAATTAAATATGACTTACATGATTAAATATCAGTTGGCATTCCATCCGTTTATAAAATTTGCAAAAAATTAAAAAGCAGGAATATTTATAATGATCTTCTGGGAGAAATAGAAAGTTTTAATCTATATCTGAAAAGCTGCGATATAAAATAAGGGGAAAATGAATTTCCCCTTATGTTTTAAGTGATACTAAATCAGTTTATTCTTCATCTGCAGCAGGCAACAGCATCAGAATAGATTCATTTAACAAGTTTACGATGTCTTCTAAAATGTCGGGATCATATAGATTTTCATCGAGTAATACCGGATTGCCATCTGCCAGCTGTTTTAAAATTGGTGAAAATGCATCTGAAATACAAATGCCTTCACCATTGGCCCAAAACAGTAGTTCATCTTCGTCTTCGGTATAAAGCAGACGTGATGCCGGCTCGAGTATGAGTGAATAACCCTGATCCAAAGCTTCTTCCAGATCACCTGTACCAATGGCTTCTGCCTCAGGAATATTTTCAGGATATTTAGGCTCTGACATCAGGCTCATCAGCGCATCTTCCAGCACGGTCGGATTTTGTAATTGTGCTAAAAGCTCAGTCTTTAAATACTCAAGTTCATTTTGGCTGATTTGACCAATCGGGCTGATTTTGTCACGTAAAATGTCTTTAAGTGGATTTTTTAATAATTGATCCGCAGCAAATTTATCACTGACGCGATCCATCATTTCCGCCACATTTGGCATGCGGAAACCAAATGAGTAGGTTAGGCAGTCATCTTCAGCTACGCCGTAGTGCGATAAACCTGGTGGGACATAAAGCAAGTCACCCGGAGCAAGCACCTCATCAAAATTGACTTCCATGTCTGGCAGTAATTTTAGAGGCTGACCTGCAACGAAGTCAGTATCTGCATCACATATTTGGCCCAATTGCCAACGGCGATGACCATGACCTTGTACCAGGAACACATCATAAAAGTCGAAATGCTTACCGACAGATCCACCTTTAGGTGCATAAGACACCATGATGTCATCACGGCGCCACTGCGGAATGAAGGAAAATTTTTTCCACAGCTCGGCCAGGTCAAAGGAATAATGGTCTACCGCTTGAACCAGCAGGGTCCAAAGCTTGGGCATCTTCTGGAAATCTGCCTTAATTAAAGGTGAAGATTTTACCGACCACTGGTTTGGATCTTTATCTTTTTGCTTGATGAGGCGGGCACTGATATTTTCATCCAGAGCCAGTTCCATGACATCTTTTGGTTCTAAAAGATTTGCAATTTCAGGAAGTGCATTACGTACCAGTAAGGGTTTTTTTTGCCAATATTCAGCAAGGAATTGTTCAGCGGTAATTCCGCCTAATACGTCTAAGGTTTGGGACATTGCTAAAACTGCTTAGTAAATTTGGATGTATTTTCGCGTGAGTCAGTCTGGGGTGCAAGCTGAAGTTGATTTTCTAATCTTATTATTTTTTTGGATGTTTATCATTTAAGTCAAATTATCTTTTATTTAACCATTAGGTCTTTTTCATAAATCAAAAAATATTCAATATTAAATTTTTAAAATCAGCACTGCCTCATATTTAATTGATTTTATTTTTATACCTTTGAGTAGGCAATCTCTCTACTTTTGAAAGGTCAAAAGTAGACAAAAACCTTTTGTTTTGGACTGCCACCACTCTCCTA
>NZ_DJDC01000028.1:0-14908 GCF_002430855.1 Acinetobacter sp. UBA5934
ACTGAAGCTAACACTGCTGCTTTTGAAGCTCGTCGTGCTGAACTTGAGAAAGCTGAAGCTGACGTTTTAGCTGCTGCTCAAGCACGTGCTGACCAATTGAACGAAGTGAACATCGTAATCACTGCTAAAGCTGGTGACGAAGGTAAACTATTCGGTTCTATCGGTACTCGTGACATCGCTGACGCTTTAACTAATGCTGGTCTAGAAGTTGACCGTGCAGAAGTTCGTTTACCAAACGGTGCGCTTCGTCACACTGGTGAATTCAACATCGCAATCCAATTGCATCATGATGTTGTTGCTGAAGTTCTCGTTACTATCGTATCTGAGTAATTTCTTGCAAGAAAAAGAGCATGCTTTTGCATGCTCTTTTTTTATCTTTAAAAACAGTCAAAATAGTTGAATCAGCTGCTCAAGTTCTTGTTTACTTCATTTATTTTGACTGTTTTTAACCACTTAAATAAATGAAATTTTCGATTCGCATTTTTTTTAAGAGCGCGTATCATCTGCTTATACGAAGATAATACCTTTTTTATTCTTCGGCACTTTTTTCAAATTACTCATTTATTGCATTTAAAATTAGGGTTTTATATGTCACAGGCGAATGCCAGCGCTATGCTTAACTCAGCTAAATCAGATAATAAAGCAAATGAGTCAGGCCAACTCAAAGAATTTCGTACCCCTCCGCACAACTTGGCAATTGAACAAGCGGTTCTTGCCGCGCTGATGACGGTAGCCGAATCTTTTGAGCAAGTCGGTGATGTATTAAATGAAAATGATTTCTACGCAACCCGGCATAAATATATTTTCCGTGCCATCGAAAAATTAGCCCAGGAAAACTCGCCTTATGATGCGGTTCTGGTCAATGACTGGCTGATCAAACAGAATCTGCTTGATGCTGTCGGCGGCGAAGAATATTTAATGCAATTGATGGCAGATTCCCCCTCCAGTTTTTATAACCTGGAAACCTATGGCAATAAAATTAAAGAGTTTTCAACTTTACGCAGCATGATTAAAGTCAGCTCTGAAATTTTACAGAATGCCTATGACACCAAAGGTCGCAGTGTCAGTGAAATTCTGGATTTGGCTGAAACCAATATCTTTTCCATTGCTGAGCAGCATAACAACAATGCCAAGGCACAAGGCCCGAAACCGATTAATGCCGTAGTCGCCGATGTTTTTGACAAGTTAAATGAACTTTCTCAAATGGAAGGTAATATTACCGGTTTAACTTCAGGCTTCGTGGAACTGGATAATAAAACTTCAGGTATGCAGGCTGGTGACTTGATTATTGTCGCGGCACGTCCATCTATGGGTAAAACCACCTTCGCCATGAATCTGGTGGAAAGTGTGCTGTTTAACTGTGACTTGCCTGCCCTGGTTTTCTCTATGGAGATGCCAGCAGACTCGATTGCGATGCGTTTGATTTCTGCCTACGGTAAAGTGCATCAGGGCCATTTGCGCGCAGGTAAACTGGACGGTGATGAATGGTCTAAAGTGACTGGAACCATTTTACAGCTGCAAGAAAAAAACCTGTACATTGATGATTCTTCTGCCCTGCCTCCTACGGAATTACGCGCCCGTGCCCGTCGTATTGCCAAACAGCATGGCGGAAAAATTGGCTGTATCATGGTCGACTATTTACAGCTGATGAAAGTACCCGGTATGGGTGATAACCGTGTCGGCGAGATCTCGGAAATTTCCCGAAGCTTAAAAGCTTTGGCAAAAGAAATGCAGTGTCCGGTGATTGCACTTTCACAGCTTAACCGCTCGCTGGAGAACCGTCCGAATAAACGTCCGGTCATGTCCGACTTGCGTGAATCCGGTGCGATCGAGCAGGATGCCGATTTGATTATGTTTATTTACCGTGATGAGGTTTATAACAAGGAGTCCAAAGAAGCCGGTACTGCTGAAATTATTATCGGCAAGCAGCGTAATGGACCAATCGGTACTGTGCGTCTGGCCTTCGAAGGTCAATATACCCGCTTTAGTAATTTATCACCTGAGTTCTATTCGCAGTATGATGATGAAGAATAAGACATAAAAAAACGGGGCGCTGACCTCGTTTTTTGTTATTTTTCTCATTCTATGACTTTAATTCATCATTGTTGAATATTGCATAAATTTTTCCTGTTTAAAATTTGGTGAAAAATACACTTTAATTTAGTGTTTATTTCCAGTCAGAGGACTACAATATCACTCTCCATTTTGCTTACGTTCCTCATTTTTAGAACTGAGATCACCAAGCATATCTATAATATTCTTACGTAGCTTATAAGCAATTTGCGATAACAAATTGCTGTAATGTTTCATTGTAACCCCAAGGAGTAACTAGGGTGCGCCAAGCAACAGTTTATATTGATAGAGAAGCCCTTCAATATAATTTAAACCGTGTCAAACAACTTGCACCAACTGCTCAAATTGTAAGTATGGTTAAGGCCAATGCTTATGGACATGGAGTCAAAGACTGTTTAGCAGCCTTAGGAGAAACGGATGCCTTTGGTGTCGCCTGCCTGGAAGAAGCTTTAGAAATACGTGAGCTTGGTTATCAGCAACCGATTACCCTGATTGAAGGCATTTTTTCTGAAGATGAAATGCAGGTTGTGGTAGAGAACAATATTGAATGTGTGGTACATCATCAGCAACAAGTAGACTGGTTACGTAGACATAAAGCCGCTTACATTGGTAAAAAATTAAAAGTTTGGGTTAAGCTGAATAGCGGTATGAACCGTCTTGGGTTTAAAGTACCCGAAATCATTGAAGTAATTAATTCATTAAAAGCTGAAGGTTTTACTTGTGTACTTGCCATGCACTTTGCCAATGCGGATGCCGATCATCCTTTAAATGAACAACAAAAAAATCAGTTCCTGCAAGTCAAAGAGGCTTGTGCACCTGTAATGGGTTCTTGCTGTAATTCGGCTGCCATTTATAAATGGCCTGAATTACATTTTGATTTCGTTCGTCCAGGAATCATGCTGTATGGTGCATCACCGTTTGCAGATCGATCAGTACATGATTTGGACCTGAAACCAGTCATGACCTTTAGTGCGGAAATTATTGCGCTTAACCATATTCAGGCGGGTGAACATGTCGGTTATGGTTCAACCTTTACCTCTGACCAGGAAATGGACCTGGCCATTGTTTCCATTGGTTATGGTGATGGCTACCCTCGCGCTTTCCCTAAACAGAACTATGTCGCAATTCATGGTCAAGCAACCCGTGTTATTGGCCGCGTTGCGATGGATATGATTGCCATTGATGTAACCGGTATGGATGCACCATTGGGGACTGAAGTCGAACTGTGGGGTAAAAACCGTCTGGTTGATGATGTTGCTGAAGCTAATGGCACCATTGGTTATGAACTGCTATGTCGCTTAAGTGCACGTCCGCTAAGAAAATAATATTTAAAAGCCAATAAAAAACCCAAGTTTCTACTTGGGTTTTTTATTTAATTTTATAAGCGCTTATTAATCAAGGTAATCATCCGTCGGGATAGGTAATTCCTGCAAGCCACGGCGCAAAGTATCTGACCACTGTTTACTGAGTTTCCAGAAATATGGATCTTCTTCATAAATCCGTTTGCCATTCGGAATATGTAAAGAATCTTTTTTGTACACCACCGTATCGAGTGGCATACCCACAGAAACATTAGAACGTAAGGTGGAATCAAAAGAAATTAAACAACAACGTACAGCTTCATCTAAAGGCATTTCATAAATTAAGGCACGGTCAAGTATCGGCTTGCCATATTTACTTTCGCCAATCTGAAAATAAGGCGTATCTTCTGTTGCACAAATAAAATTACCTTGCGGATAAATATTATACAGCTGCATTTCTGAGCCTTGAATTTGCCCGCCCAGCAAAATGCTACAGTAAAAATTACTTTGTTCATGCGTGTGAGCATCTTCAACCACATCGGCAATCACTTTTTTCAGGGTATGCCCCACCAGTTCCGCCATTTCAAACATAGTATTAACACTATATAAGTTCGGTTCCTGTTTAAGTTCCAGATGATTGTTTAAATGACCAATCACGGCTTGGGTTGTGGCTAAATTCCCCGATGTCTGGATCGTTAAAAATCGTTCCCCTTCTATACCAAAAATATAGAGCTTACGAAATACCGATATGTGATCAACCCCTGCATTGGTACGGGTATCACTTACAAAAACCAGACCGTCTTTTAACCGTAGCGCACAACAATAAGTCATGAGAAACTCCTTATGACTTTAAATTTTCAGCAAGCGAGCACTTGAACGATAGAGTGCATGGATTCAGTTCCCCCGCGCTCCCGTATGCCTCGCACTGGCGCAACATCCCAGTAATCCCGACCAATGGCAACATAAATATGTGCATTCGGGGTAAATAACTGGTTGCTGGTATCAAAACAATACCACGTATTTTCAAAAAAAACCTCTGCCCAAGCGTGACTGGCCAGATGAGAAGTATCAGGTACAAACAAGTAACCTGATACATAACGGGCCGGCAAGCCCAAATGTTTACACATCGCAATAAAGACATGACTATGATCCTGACACACCCCTTTTTGGCATTGAAAAGCGTCAATTGCCGAAGTGTGCACCGAAGTACGGTCAGGCGTATAAGGAATATAATTGAGTATTGCTTCAGAAAGCACCATCAAGTTAGCCCGGTTGATCCGGGGCACATAGCATTCGGCAAAACTTTTCATGGCTGCATTGCACAGCGTGCTTGTTGTAGGCTGCAAAAATATTTGCGGATTGATGTCAATATTTACCCCGAATTGCGTATCCGGGTTAATTTCGACAATACCTTGCGCCATGATAGACATATGTTGATAGGGTTGTCGCTGTGAACTGGTAATCCAGATGTTATTAAAGGCGTCGTTTTTTATTTCTTTTTGCCCCGGCACACTCACATCCCAGCAATAAACCTGCTGATGCGCATTGCTGCTTGGCATCATTTTAATGTACTGAATACTGTTGCAGGCCTGATCACTATATTGATAATGCGTTTGGTGATTGATCATCAACTTCATATATCTACCTCAAACAGGTTTTGAATATGATCACTAAAGTGATAAAAATTCTTACTATCCGGGTTTAATTTAAGTTTCTGCCAGGCACGATCCAGCCTGTCCCAGCCAATCTGTGCCAATAAATCAACAATTTTATCAAGATTTTCCAAAGTTATGCTCTGGTCTTGTTTTAAACGAATTTGCCGGTCTAGCTGCTCAATATTTTGTCCCAAATTAAAAAACAGAAACACATCTTCAGATTCAGCTTCTATAACATCGTGGCAATCTGCTGCAACATCACAGATATAAGTCGCATTGGCATTGGCATTTTTAATCAGCTGATTCAATTCGGCGTAGGCTTTTGCTGTCAATACCCCGCGCAAGTCCTGAATATTATCTTTGGCATATTGAAATTGTTGATGAAAAGATGAAGGCTGTTCAGCATCGAGTAATAATGAATTAAGTGAACTTGCATCAAAAGCAGGCAAGCAAAAAGCATGGGCGTATTGCAACGCTTCTTCATTCTCCAGAAACGGAAATTGGCCACATGCATATTGAATCCGGGTTAAATATCGACCTAACCAAAAAATATGCTGAGCATTGCTATTTAATAAAATCATAATTTCCTTCCCAGGGTTAGAGGTTTATGAATGCAGGTTATCGATAACCCAGGTATCTTTAACGCCACCACCTTGTGAAGAATTTACCACTAGTGACCCTGCCTGCATCGCCACCCGGGTTAAGCCACCCGGTACGATTTCTGTTCTGTAGGGCGAACTGAGTACAAAAGGCCTTAAATCGATATGTCGCTCTGCCACCCCAAAATCATTCAAAGTCGGGCAAACCGATAAATCGAGTGTTGGCTGTGCAATATACAAATGCGGTGCCGCAATAATTTTGTCTCTAAAAGATTCAATCTGGCTAGCCGATGCATGCGGACCAATTAACATGCCATAACCGCCCGAGCCTTGGGCTTCTTTCACCACCAATTGTTCCAGATTGGATAAGACATACTCCAGATCTTCACTTTCCCGGCATAAATAAGTCGGTACATTTTTTAAAATAGCCTGCTCACCCAAATAAAAATGAATCATTTTATCGACATATGGATAAATCGATTTATCATCTGCTACACCGGTACCTGGTGCATTGGCAATCACCACATTGTGGTTTAAATACGCCGACATTAGGCCGGGAACGCCCAATGTACTCTCCGGTTTAAAGCATAAAGGATCGAGATAGTCGTCATCGACTCTTCGATAAACTACATCAACCTGCTGCCTGCCACGAATCGTTTTGACATAAACCTTGTCGTTTTCTACAAAAAGATCACGTGATGTCACTAAAGGCACATCCATTTCCCTTGCCAGAAAAGAGTGTTCATAATATGCGCTGTTATAACGACCTGGCGTCAGGACAACGATAAAAGGATTGTCTACATAGGCATTTTCAGCCAGGATTTCTTTGAGTAACTGAGGATATTGCTCAATAGCCAGCACATTATTTTGCTGGAAAAGTTGTGGCATTAACTGTTGGCTAATCTTTCGGCTTTCCAGCATATAAGACACGCCAGATGGGGTTCTTAAATTATCCTCTAGCACATAAAATTCACCATGACGGTCACGGATAATATCGATACCGCTGATTTGACTGTAAATTTTTCCTTTTAGATCATGAGCATACATATGTGGTTGATAAGCTTCATGCGCCATCACCTGCAACTCCGGCACTATATTGGCTTTTAAAATATCCTGTTGATGATAAATATCATGTAAAAATAAATTCAGTGCGCGCACCCTTTGTGCACAGCCTAGCGAGACTTTGTTCCATTGTTTTTTTTCAATTACACGCGGAATCAAATCATAGGGAATGGTTCTTTCAATTCCTTCCGATTCGCCATATACAGTAAACGTAATGCCCTCATATAAAAAATGTTCTTTAGCCGCCTGATTCAGTTGCTTTAGTTCTTCCAGAGTATGCTGCGACAACCAGTGTTCGATTTTTTGGCAGGTTTCCCCCGACATATTTCGATCATCAACTAACTCATTAAAAAAATGTGATTTAAATTGTTGAAATAATGCATTTACCTTATTCTGTGGCTTTACCTGAGTTACTGTAGTCACGCTGTGATCGGTCCCTATATTACTGTTCGCAAAATTTTCTAATGAAGCAATCGAATTTGTATCTTGATTCTCTTTAAGCATACAAACCTCATTTTTTTATCTATTGTAAATAAAAGTTAGCAACAAACATGCCAATCTCTCCTTATGTGATTGTTCTATGCCTGTTATGTTTATTCATAAGTATTTTTGTATGAAGATGAAACAAAATATGTGGCGTATCAGGCAGCAATACTTGCGAAAAAATTCAGTTTTTTTATTGTGTTCCTTATTTAATGGATATATAAACAACCTACTCGATCTTTAATTTTAGTTATGTCTTCACAAGAAAAAGAAACTTCGAATAGCCTGTATCGTCAGTGGCAAATTTTATCTCGTCTTTCTACCGGGAAATGGATGGGCACGCGTGAATTGCAGGAAATTTTGCAACGTGAAGGTATTGATATCAGCTTGCGTACCATTCAACGTGATCTAAATCAGATCTCATTACGTTTTCCTATCGAAAGTAGTAAAACTGTACCTCAAGGCTGGCGTTGGCGTTCCGATGCACCGCTTCAAAGTTTGCCTCATATGACCAGCTCGCAAGCAGTCACCTTTATGATGGTCGAAGAGCACTTAAAACACCTGTTGCCCCCTAGCCTGATTGAAGAAATGAACCCTTGGTTCGATCTGGCGCGTCGCAGCTTGTCGACCCAGAACAATGTACGGCAATGGATTAACCGCGTGCGTATTGTCCCGGCGACTCAACCACTGATTCCCCCTGTAGTGGATAAACTGGCGCAGCAGTCCATCTATGAGGGCTTGTTACAAGACAAGCAGCTTGAATGTGTTTATCAGGGCCGTAGCCATTCAGGTGAAGAAAAAACCTATATTTTGAATCCCTTAGCATTGGTACAAAAAGGGGCAATTATTTATTTAATCTGTACCCGGCATGATAAAACCGACATTCAGACCTTTGCCCTGCATCGTTTTAGATCGGCAATTGTGCTAAATTCGCGCGCGATGCACCCGGTAAACTTTGATATTGATGCCTATATTGAATCCGGTGCCTTAGGCTTTAGAGTTGACTATACCAAGCCGACTGAAAATGTAGTATTAAAACTAACCATGACTGAAGATGATGCACATTATTTTGATGAAAGCCAGCTCAGCAAAGACCAGACGATTGAAAAACTGACTAATGGTTTAGCGCAAATTAGCGCAACCGTACCTTTTACTTCACAACTGGTCTGGTGGTTAAGAGGATTCGGCAACAAGATTCAGCATATTGAGCCAATTGAAGTTTTTAACGCGGTTCGTCAAATTGCTGATGAATAAAATCATTTACCTAAAGCATAAAAAAAGTCCCAATCTTTGGGACTATAGAGTATTTCTGCTTGGATCTATTGTTAGTATTGTCTTGTAGGTTTCCAGAACATCAAGCTTTATTGTGTTAACCCCAAATAAAGCTTGATGACAATTGAATTTACATAGGGAGAAAAGCATATCGCGCTTTAGCACGCCAAGTCCCCGCTTTTATATCGAATGGATTTCATGGTCATATCATTTACCTCTGTGCCTAAATTAAAATTAATGTAATCCACAATATCAGCTTTGAGAAATCATAAGATCAGCAGTGTTAAGCTGATTATTGATTAAGCATTTATTCTGAATTTCTATTTCCCTGTATTTATATATCGCCTATATATCACTCACCGCTATTCCGTCCAATTTTCATTCAATTCCAGAATGCCTGTACTCAACCTTAAGGCCTAAGATTTACCCTGATTCACTCTTCGCGGTTTTACAAATCAGAACTTGTACAGTGTATATAAAATAGGCAGATTCATGTTATGCATAATTCAATGGAAAACATGAAAATGCCAGTTCCAGCCCAAGCCGTCAGACATCGACTTTTAAATACTTTTTTCTCCCGATACTCAGTCTGGTTTAGCTGTATTTTTATTACCTTAACGATTAGCTGGTTTCGAATTATCTATGAGCCTCAGTCTATTCATTATTTTCTTTCAGATACTTTTCTGAACTCTCTATGGCTGATCTCTGGAATCCTGACGCTTGTGGGCGTATATGATATCTTGCAAAATCAACATTCAATCCTGAAAAATTATCCCCTTATGGGACATTTCCGCTTTATTTTTGAAGATTTTCGTCCGGAAATCCGGCAATATTTTATTGAAAACGATCAGGATGCCCTGCCATTTTCACGGATGCAGCGCAGTCTAGTTTATCAACGTGCCAAGAATAAAAATGCCGATAAACCGTTTGGTTCTCTGATTAATGTCTACCAGCAAGATTATCGTTTTATCACCCATTCCATTACCCCATGCAAACCGGCCGATCCTGAAAGTTTCCGTATTCAAATCGGCAATCATCAATGCAAGCAGCCCTATAGCGCTTCCATTATGAATATCTCTGCCCTGAGTTTTGGTAGCCTGAGTGCCAATGCCATTCGCGCATTGAATCTAGGGGCGAAAATGGGCAATTTTTACCATGATACCGGTGAAGGCAGTATCAGTCCTTATCATCTGGAAAATGGCGGAGATATTGTTTGGGAGCTGGGTAGTGCCTACTTTGGCTGCCGTACCCTGGAAGGACAGTTTGATCCAGAAAAATTTACCAAGCAAGCCCGGTTACCGCAAATCAAGATGATAGAAATCAAGTTGTCTCAGGGGGCAAAACCGGGTCATGGCGGAATTTTGCCTAAAAGCAAAATTTCAGAAGAAATTGCCCAGATCCGTGGAGTGAGCCGGGAACATGATTGCATATCTCCAGCACAACATTCTACATTTAGCACCCCCATTGAAATGATGCATTTCATCCAGCGACTGCGTGAACTGTCTGGCGGTAAACCGGTGGGTTTTAAACTCTGCATTGGCCAGCCTTGGCAATTTATGAGTATTGTCAAAGCCATGCTGGAAACTCAAATTGTACCGGACTTTATTGTGGTAGATGGCTCTGAAGGTGGTAGCGGTGCTGCCCCGATTGAACTGATTGACCACGTGGGTACGCCTTTACGGGAAGGTTTATTGTTTGTCCATAACACCCTGGTCGGTGCGGGTTTAAGAAATCAAATCAAGATAGGCGCAAGCGGCAAAATTATCAGTGCTTTTGATATTTCCAGTACCATGGCGATTGGGGCAGACTGGGTCAATTCGGCACGTGGCTTTATGTTTGCCATAGGCTGTATTCAGGCGCAAAGTTGTCATACCAACCAATGTCCGGTCGGTGTTACCACGCAAGACCAGGAACGGCAAAAAGCCCTGCATGTTCCCAGCAAGGCCGTTCGTGTTTTGAACTTTCAAAAAAATACCCTGCGTGCCTTATCCGAAATGATTGCAGTCGCCGGCTTAAAACATCCAGCGGATATCAAGCCACATCATTTAGCCCAGCGCATTAATGACCGTGAAATCAAAAACTACGCCCAGCTACACTTCTGGTTAAAAGAAGGTGAATTACTCAACTGCAAAGCTGAAGATACCGAAAACTTCTATTATCGGATCTGGAATTTAGCCCATGCAGATCGGTTTTAATCACGGTACAAATTCAAAGTGAATTGCATTTCAAAGAATCAACAAAGAGGCTACATGGGCCAGTACTGTCCCATAATTTGAATTTTATTTTCAGCACCGAATCAATATGATGACATTCTGCATTTAAGTATTTAATATTTATATTTAATTTTTCTTCAAAGCCTTGTCTTTTCTTTAAAAGATCAAGTCACTTTGTGTAGGCTGAACCCTACTTTTGACAGACCAAAAGTAGGCAAAAGTCTTTATTCCCCATACACGACATCCTGTCGTGATGGGGAACGTGTGGCATCCTTGCCACACTCACAAATCAAACACCTGGAATTTAACTGTGGGACAGCAGTGCCACATGAGCCTCTTTCAGGTAGTCATGCAAAGTAAATCAATAATAACCAGACGAGCTTTGGGCATGTAAAAAAGCCGGAATTAACCCGGTTAAGGCCGCACGGATATCAGCACGTTCATTAATCAGCTGATGTGAGCCCTCTTCCAGCATCAATAAGGTCTGCAAACGGAACTTACGTCGAATGAACTCAATATTATAGCGCCAGTCAACCGTCTGATCCTGTGCACCTTGTGCCAGCCAGACTGGAATCCGGCAAGCGGGACGCGCTTCCATTTCCTGCATCCATTTTGACATGGCTAAAATCCAGTCCATTCCCATCATGCGCGGCTGTAAAGGATCTTTTAAACGGACAAAACGCAAAAATTCAGGGTTATGATTATTACGTCTAAAATGCCGCGGTACTTGGCGCTTAATCCGTCGGATAATGCCCAGACCCACCGAATTATGCCACCATGCCGACTTGGCTGGTCGAAGCAGCGGTGAAAGCAATAACACACGGTCTACATAGGGATTTTCCCGACGCTGGGCAAATTCAAGTAAATGATGCATCCAGATGGCGCCACCGGTACTCTGCCCGATGCCTAACCAGGGTTTTGGTAATTGCTCGGCATTTTTAATGTAATGATAAACCGCATGCAATACCTGCTGGTAATGATCAAAATTCTTGATATTTGCCGGCGAACCGTCACTGAGGCCATGACCGGGCAAATCATAAGTAATGACACTGAAGCCCTGTTCGAGCAATTCACGAATTATCGGCTGATAAATTCCGCTATGTTCCAAATAGCCATGTAGTAAAAATACCGTGCCTCGTATTTTCGGCAAGGCAATTTTTTCCAGATTCGGTTGAAATACTTGGACATGCAATTTAAATAAAGGCATTTGCACATAACCTTGCCAGTGCTCACAATCCAGTAAATGCAAACCATATAATTTACGATAGGCTTGTATTTCAACTGAAGGCTGATAGGGCTTATTCAGATTTAATGCTTCCAGCAATTGCGGAGTAGTCTCTCGACTGGGTATAGGTAAATCCAGCTGTTTTAAAATGGCAGGATTCAAAAATGGAATATCGGGCATTAAGGTACCTCTCGGCAATCACTGGAACCAAACCAGATATCACGAATAGTGGCTAACATTTCATAATTGGCACGGCGACTATGGTCATAATTTTGTTCACTTGGACGCCAGTTTGTCAGACGTGTTGGCATCGGCGCTTCTACCGGTACAGTTTCAATACCATTCAATGCAAATAAACGACGTGTACGCGGCATATGATAACGGTCAGTAATCAAAATCACTCGTGGCGCTCCGCCTTTTTTCTGCAACAATAACGAGCTAAAGCGTGAATTCTCACAGGTATTCATACTGCGGTCTTCCAGCAATTTTGCATCAACATCATGCGCTTTTAACCAGCGCTGCATATACGGGGCTTCTACACCACTCAGCACAATCGGTAACCGGTACTGCTGTTCTATGGCTAAGGTTTTTTCCAGGCGCAGGCGGGTATATTTGTTGACCACAATATCCTTGCTATTTTTATCTAGTGTCAGCCCACCACCCAGCACCACAATCGCATAAGGTTTAGAAGTTTGCGGCTGTGATTGTTCATTTTGCTCATGAATCAGGGCAATATCCTGATAGATGGTTTCGTCTACAGCTTCTCCAGCCACCTTTTCCTGTTCTATTTCATGTGTCCGCAGAAAATCCAGATATTTTTCCATTAAGGCTTGATTTTCAGTACTGTTCAAATCCAGCAAATCTTTGACCGTTTGCGTTGGATCTTCTGCTTCAGAAGCAACCTCAACCGGTTTTGCCAGCAGCGGCACTTGTGGTTTGTCCTGTTGTTCTTTCTCTTGGAGCTGGGCATCTTCAATGGTTTGTTGCAAGGCTTTATAACGCGCCTGAATCAAGACCAGATCCTGTGAATTATGCGATTGGATTGCCTCTTCCATCAGTTTGAGATAGGCCTGACGGGCAATCCAGACTCTGGAACCCGGCTCCAGATTTTCATGTTCACTTAAGGCGGCCATTTGCTGACTCTTTGCCGCCACCTGATTCACTTCTACAGGCACAAAACTGTTCAATGCACTCACCACCCAACCAGAATAAAATGGTGAATAAAGCAAAACCATGAAACAGCCGAACAATACAAATAGCACAGAAGCTATTTGTACCAGTCGTACCATCCAATGTGATTTCACCATCTTTTACTTATTCCATATGTGAACGGATTAAACCTGTTTCATCAAACAATACCGGTTCAGGCTCTAACAAAATATCAAATTTTTGCTGCACATCGTGTTGTACAGCATGGTAAGTGGCTTGAACATCCGCCAGATCGGCCTGATCATAATTGACCAACACCAAGGCCTGCTTATGAAACATGCCCACCATACCCAGTTTTTTCCCTTTCCAGCCTGATTGATCGATCAACCAACCTGCTGCAATTTTAACGCCACCTTTGGCCTGAGGATAATGGGGCAATTGCGGAAATGTCTGTGCTAAATGGTCATAAAGCTGCTCTGAAATAATCGGATTTTTAAAGAAACTTCCCACATTAGGATATTCTTTTGGATCTGGCAATTTGCTTTGACGAATCTGTATCACTTGTTTTTGCAGATTCTCAGCCGTCTGTTCCTCGCCTACCGCATGTTTCAGATCCCCATAATTCAACATTAAATGTGCTTGCTTAAGCAATTTAAAAGTCACATGAGTAATCACAAAACGATTCGGATCATCTTTAAAAACACTATGTCGATATGAAAAATCACAGTCTGCGGCAAGAATCGTGCTAAATCGCTCTGACTGACGATCATACACCTGTACCGACTCGATAAACTCGCCTGCCTCTACGCCATAGGCACCAATATTCTGTACCGGAGAAGCCCCTACCAGACCTGGAATAAGCGCCAGATTTTGCAGACCATATAAATGATTTTCTGTGGTCCAGAGTACAAAGTCATGCCAGACTTGTCCTGCCCCTACACGAATGGTTTTACTGTGTTCATCTTCTACAATATCTTCAATGCCCTGAATATCCATATGAATCACCAGCGCATTGATTGTTTTAGGCAAAAGCATGTTACTGCCGCCAGACAGAATCAAAACATTGAGTTGCTGCTGTTTGGCATAATTCAAGGCATCAACCAGTTCAGCTGTAGATTGAACTTTGCAGTAATGTGATGCTGTCGCATCAAGACTTAAGGTATTAAAAGGCTTAAGTTGAATTTGAGTTTGAATATTCATGTGCTTAAACCTTTATTTCACATCGATCTGTTGTTTGAACTGTTGTTTAAAAATGCCGACCCAGGCCAGACTGCTCGATTCACACTGATCAAGTACCCGCTCAAAGCCATCTGCCCCGCCATAATATGGATCTGGCAAAGCCTGTTTGCGATAATTCTGATCGTATTCACTCATCAATGCAATTTTTGCCCGAATTTGACTGGCAGCATAGGCCGTTTGAGTCTGTTGTAAAAGTGCTTGAATATTAGATAAATTTTCATGATCGATTGCCAGAATAAGATCAAATTCAAGAAAATCTTGCGGCTTTAACTGGCGCGCCCGTAACGATGATAAATCATAACCGCGTTTTAACGCATGTCTCTGACTACGCTCATCTGGTGCTTTTCCGGGATGGTAATTACTGGTTCCTGCGGAGTCGATCATAATATTCAGTTGCTGTTTATCACAAAAATGTCTAAGTACAACTTCTGCCGTGGGAGAGCGACAAATATTTCCTAAACATACACATAACACCTTATAGGGCGTTTTGGATGACATAACAACCTCAATTACTGCTTTATTTTCAGGTGTCTTATGTTAAGTTATTTACAGGATGAATCCTATAGAACACTAAAACAATAATCTTGATTTTGATATCAAAAAGGAAGCAATAGATGAGCCATTTTCAATTTCAAAC
>NZ_DJDC01000196.1:0-36373 GCF_002430855.1 Acinetobacter sp. UBA5934
AGGCAATTACGTAACTGAAATTAATGTTACCAGTCCAACCTGTATCCGTGAAATTGATGACCAGTTTGGAACATCAATTGCTGATGATTTATTTAATGTTCTGGAAGCAGGTTTAACGGCCTAAGTCTTATTTTTATAAATCAGAGCTTCAGAATTGGAGCTCTTTTTTCTTATTTTATTGGTTTTTTAGGTGGCTTTTATTAGCGGTAAACAGGCTGAAATTTATTGGCTAATGAAAAAAAACAGGTCGCAAAACTGCATAAAAAATGCATATTTTTGCTCGATTATTAATAAAACTAGTTTAAACTTTAAAATCAGAAGAAAAAAACAATGAAACGCATGTTGAAAAAAAGTAAATAACCTTTCACGGTTATGCGTTTGTGATTACAATTGTTGGCTTAAAATCAAATTTCGTTATCCCTATTTTAGAATTGAAGAATTAGACTGTGACCCAAGCAACGCAAACAAAGCCGAAACATGTGATGATGATGGCTGCCGGAACTGGCGGGCATGTTTTTCCAGCACTTGCTGTTGCCAAGGAATTACAGCAGCAAGGGATTGAAGTGTCTTGGCTGGCCACGCCAACAGGCATGGAAAACCGCTTATTAAAAAATCACGATATTCCAATTTACCAGATTGATATTCAAGGTGTGCGTGGAAACGGTGCTATACCTAAGTTATTGGCACCGTTTAAAATTTTAAAAGCCACCTTAAGCGCGATGCGCTATATGAAACAGCTTAAAGTCGATGCTGTGGCCGGTTTTGGCGGTTATGTGGCGGGTCCTGGCGGTTTGGCGGCTCGTGCCTTGGGTATTCCCGTGATTATTCACGAGCAAAATGCCATTGCTGGTTTTACTAACACACAGTTGTCACGTATTGCTAAAAAAGTGTGTCAGGCATTTCCCCATACTTTTGCTGAAAGTGCAAAAATTGTGACCACAGGCAATCCGGTTCGTAAAGAAATTACCGAAATTTTAAGTCCGTCCTGGCGTTATCAAGAACGTGAAAAAGCGGGTTTGCCGCTACGTATATTGATTGTAGGCGGTTCACTCGGTGCGCAAGCATTGAATGAGCGTGTTCCCGAAGCTTTAAAACAGCTGAATGTACCGTTGAATGTGTATCATCAATGTGGTCAAAATCATGCCGATGCAACCCAAGCGCGCTATGCAGATAAACCGGCGTCCTTAGAGGTTGAAGTACAGCCTTTTATTGAAGATATGGCCAAAGCCTATTCTGATGCAGACTTGATTATTTGTCGTGCCGGTGCTTTAACCGTCACTGAAATTGCAACCGCAGGGGTGGCAGCGGTTTTTGTACCATTGCCAAGTGCAGTCGATGATCACCAGACGGCGAATGCCAAATTTTTAGCTAATAGTGGTGCTGCAAAAATTTGTCCACAAAGCACCTTAACACCAGACAGTTTAAAAGAACTTTTAGCCCCGTTGATGAATCGCCAATTGTTGTCTGAAATGGCAGTCAAGGCACGTCAACAGGCTCAACCAGATGCAACCCGACACGTGGTTCGTTTAATTCAAGAATTGTAAATTAGAGTTATATATGTCTCCATCTACTCCTGCTGATCAAGCAAAAAAATTAATCAAAGTGCCTGAAATGCGCCGTATCAAACACATTCATTTTGTGGGGATCGGCGGTGCAGGGATGTGTGGCATCGCAGAAGTATTGAAGAACCAAGGCTATCAAGTGTCTGGTTCAGACATCAAAGCATCTAAAACGACTGCGCAACTTGAAGAAAATGGCATCAAGGTTTATATCGGCCATGCGGCAGAAAATATTAAAGATGCCAATGTACTGGTGGTTTCAACCGCGATTGATCCGGAAAATCCGGAAATCAAGACTGCCATCGAAAGCCGTATTCCAGTGGTTCGCCGTGCAGAAATGCTGGGTGAGTTGATGCGTTACCGTCATGGTATTGCCGTTGCCGGTACCCATGGTAAAACCACCACGACAAGTTTAGTGACTTGTATGCTGGCGGAAGAAAATCTTGATCCAACTTATGTGATCGGTGGCTTACTGAACCGTACCGGCGTGAATGCCGCACTGGGTGCGAGCCGTTATATCGTGGCTGAAGCGGATGAATCGGATGCATCATTCTTGCACTTGCAGCCTATGGCCACCATTGTGACCAACATCGATGCGGATCATATGGATACTTATGGCGGTAGCTTTGATGTCCTGAAAGATACTTTTGTCCAGTTCCTGCAAAAACTTCCATTCTACGGCTTGGCTGTGGTCTGCGGTGATGATGCCAACATCCGTGAAATCATGCCGCGTATTGGCCGTCCACTTTTAACCTACGGTTTTAATGAAGACAATGACATTCGTGCTGTCGATGTGGATCAGGACGGTATGCGTACTCACTTTACCGTGCTGCGTAAAAACCGTGAACCGCTTCGTGTGACCGTCAACCAGCCGGGTCTGCACAATGTATTGAATGCTTTGGCAGCAATTGGTATTGCAACCGATGAAGGCGTTTCAGATGGCGCGATCTGCCGAGCATTAGAAGGCTTTAGCGGTGTAGGCCGTCGCTTCCAGGTACAAGGCGAATTTGAGGTTGATGGTGGCAACGTGAAACTGGTTGATGACTATGGTCACCATCCTAAGGAAGTTGAAGCGACCATTAAAGCTGCGCGTCAAAGCCATCCGGACCGTCGTCTGGTGATGATGTTCCAGCCGCACCGCTTTAGCCGTACCCGCGACTGTTTTGATGACTTCGTCGATGTATTGTCACAAGTGGACCAATTGTTATTGCTAGAAGTGTATCCTGCAGGCGAAAAACCGATTGTTGGGGCAGATAGCCGTAGCCTGGCGCGTAGCATCCGTTTACGCGGCGATGTCGAGCCGATTTTGATTGATCCTGTAGAAGGCAATTTACAAAATGCGGTGCAAAAAGTATTGCAAGCAAATGACTTGTTATTAACGCAAGGCGCAGGTAATGTGGGTGCTATCTCGATTGAGCTTGCACAAAATAAATTGTATTTAAAATAATCACTTTTTGTGATTTTGAATGTGATCGTTCAGTTATAAAGTTTAAGGATATAAACGTGGCAAATGCTTCAAAATTCGGCAAAGTTGCCGTATTGCTTGGTGGGAAATCAGCTGAGCGCGAGGTTTCTCTAGATAGTGGTAAAGCTGTGCTTGAAGCATTGGTACGCTCGGGGGTGAATGCCGAAGCTTTTGACCCGCAAGAGCGTAGTGTGACTGAACTGGTCAACTATGACCGTGCCTTTATTGTGTTGCATGGTCGCGGTGGTGAAGATGGTCAAATTCAAGGCACATTGGAATGGTTGAATCTGCCTTATACCGGTACCGGTGTGCAAGGTTCGGCTATTGGTATGGACAAGGTGAAAACCAAGCAGGTATGGCAAGGTTCAGAACTGCCAACCGCACCTTACCGTATTGTGACCAAAGATTCCGATCTTGATCCGATTGTGGAGAGCATTGGTCTGCCGTTTATTATCAAACCGGTACATGAAGGTTCAAGTATTGGCATGAGCAAAGTTGAACGTAAAGAAGACTTTGCCGCTGCGATTGCCAAAGCGACTGAACACGATGCTGTGGTGATGGCAGAAAAATGGATTACCGGTCGTGAATTTACCATTGTGATTTTAAATGGTGAGGCTTTGCCGATCATTCGTCTGGAACCGCCAAAAGACGTGGCATTCTACGATTATGAAGCCAAATACAACCGCAATGATGTGCAGTACGGTATTCCTTGTGGTTTAACTGAAGAAGAAGAAAAGCGTCTGCAAGCTTTATGTTTACGTGCTTTCCAGGCCGTAGGTGCAAGCGGTTGGGGTCGTATTGATGCCATGCAGGATGAACAGGGTAACTTCTGGTTATTGGAAGTAAATACTGTTCCAGGCATGACAAGTCATTCTCTAGTACCAAAAGCTGCCCAAGCTGTTGGTTATAGTTTTGATGAATTGTGTGTGGCTATTTTAGAACAAACTTTAACGGCTGCGGCTCACTAAACTATGGCTCAACTCCCTGCTTCAATGCGTCGTAAACGAGCAGCAATTACCTCCATCCATGATAAGCCACCTACACGTAAGGAAAAGCTTACGAATCTGGGTGGCTGGCTATTGATGCTGGTAGCACTTGCCGTATTGGCTGTGGGAGTATATGGTCTGTATGGTGTCATGACGGATGCTCAGGTGGCCAAACTGAGTGTGATAGGTACACGTTCAGAGGCTGAAAATCGCCAGGTCATGACCCATGTTGCACCCAAGGTGACAGAAAATTATTTTACCTCTGATCTGGAACAAATCCGGGATCAGGCTTTAGAGTTGTCTTGGGTAGATCGCGTGGTGGTCTCACGTGCATGGCCGAATTCAATTCGTGTGCGAGTGATGCCTCGTCATGCCATTGCCCGCTGGGGAACCGGACGGCTGTTGAGTGACAGTGGCGATATTTTTGCAGAAGTGGTGCCACAAAATAACCAGAAATTACCTTTGCTGCATGGTCCCGCTTCTCAGTCAAAAATGATGATGCGTCGCTACAATGAAATTAATCAGTTATTCCTGCCGGTCAACATTCGTTTAAAAGAATTATATTTAACAGAACGTATGACCTGGTTCATGCAGTTTGATTCAGGTTTGCGCATTATTGTCGATCAGGATCAAACCATGGGTAAACTTCAACGCTTGAGTCATCTGGCACAAAGTGATTTAAAACCGGTTTGGGCTAAAATTTCGTCAGTGGATTTGCGTTATAGAAATGGATTGGCCATACAATGGAAGAATGCAGCACCCCAAAATATTGTAAATGGTCATTTTGTTGTAACGATTGATGACACAAGCATTGCAGATGCAAGAATGGTAAAGCCATAATTGGGCGGCTTTATATAAAATAGAGGCTTAAGGCCATAAATTAACTAAACACGTAATGGTAGTAGTAGATAATGAATGAAGCTGTTCCCTCGGTTGTTGCGATTGACATTGGGACACACAAAGTTTCAGTTTTGATTGGTAAGGTACATGCGCCAGACAATATCCAAGTGATTGGAATGGCAACCGCTCGTAACCGAGGCATGAATAAAGGGAAAATTGTAAGTCTCGACAAGGTCATCACGGCAATTAAAAATGCCGTACAAGAAGCAGAAGATATGGCTGAATGTCGGGTGCATTCCGCTTGGGTTTCAATCCCAAGCGCAGAATTAAAAAGCTTTTATGCCTCAGGCCGTACACCGATTGAAAATAGCGACCACACAATTACAACAAGCGAAGTGGTTCGTGCGCTCGAGTTGGCCAAAGCCAGTCATTTGACGTCAGACCATTATCTGGTGAGTGCTGTACCTTTAGGTTTTGAATTGGACGATTCTGCGGAATGGGTGCAAAATCCGATTCGCATGTCTGCACATAGCATGGTGGGGCATTATCAGCTAATGATGTTGCCAATCAGTACCATGCAGAATCTGGATCGTGCCCTGAAAGGGGCCAATATTGGCGTTGAGAAAATGGTGGTTTCCTGTTTGGCGACTGCCGAAGCCAGTTTGTTGAAAGATGAAAAAGAATATGGTGTATGCTTGGTCGATATTGGTGCCGGTACTACCAATATTGCTGTCTATCTAGATGGTCGCCTGGCATTGACGCATACTTTGCAGCGCGGTGGTGAACATGTTACCCGTGATATTGCTGCGGTATTGCAAACCACAACTGAAGAAGCTGAACGGCTGAAGTTGTTATATGGCTGTGTTGACCTGAAAGTGGTCAAACCTGACCATATGATTCAATTCCAGGGGATTGATGGTCCACAAACCATCAGCCGTATTGAACTGGCAGAAATCATTATTGCGCGTTATGAAGAAATTCTGACCCAGGTTCATCAAGAGTTACAGCGTAATGGCGCCATCCATGGTTTGTATCATGGCGTAGTTCTGACCGGTGATGCCAGTCAAATTGAAGGCATGGTGAATTTGGCACGTCATATGTTGGGTGTATCAGCGCATTTAGGTAATCCGCCAGTACAGGTACATGCTGATGAACAGAATCAGGCGGCTTTACGTCGTTCACAATATACGACTGCTGCCGGTTTGTTGATGTTTAGCCAAAGTGATACGCAAGATACGATTGTAGAAACGACAGATCCCGAAAAACTGACGGTTTTCAAGCGGGTTGGTCGGGCATGGTCAGCATTAAACAATCAGTTAAAATCGATATTTTAAGTGAAATTTATTGGGAATATTGTAAGGAAGTTGTACGTCTAACGGCTTGCACTTGACAAGCGTCTAGTTGGGCAGCATCCTAAACTCAATTTTTATTAAGATCAAGGCAGTATACGGGCTTAAGTGACTGCCAATTACGAATTAGGAAATCCAAAGGTCATGGCCTCATTTGAATTTTTAGAAGATGATCAAAACGATAGCAACGGTCAAGCCCGTTTCACTGTATTTGGTGTTGGTGGTGCTGGTGGTAATGCTGTGCAACACATGCTTGAATCCGACATTCAAGGGGTAAAATTTGTTTGTGCCAATACGGACAAACAGGCTTTAGACCGCATGAACGCTCAATTCAAAATCCAGTTAGGTGAACAAAGCACACGTGGTTTGGGTGCTGGTGCAAATCCGCAAGTGGGTCAAACTGCTGCTGAAGAAAGCCGTGAGTTGATTCGCCAACATCTGGAAGGTACCGACATGGTGTTTGTTACTGCCGGTATGGGTGGTGGTACAGGTACCGGTGCTGCGCCAGTTGTTGCTGAAATTGCCAAAGAAATGGGCATTTTAACCGTCGGTGTGGTGACTACACCCTTTAACTTTGAAGGTAAGCGTCGCCAGCAATCTGCTGAAAAAGGCATTGAAGCTTTGGAAGCGCATGTTGATTCTTTAATCATTATTCCTAACCAGCGTTTGCTTAAAGTATTCCGCGATATTTCAATGAAAGACGCGTATAAAAAAGCCGATGACGTATTGCTCAATGCGGTACGTAGTATCTTTGATCTTGTGGTTCGTCCAGGTCATATCAACCTTGACTTCGCCGATTTGAAAACTGCCATGAGTACGCGTGGTTATGCCATGATGGGTGTGGGTTCAGGTCGTGGTGAAACCCGTGCGCGTCAAGCTGCTGAACAGGCTATCCGTAGTCCACTGCTCGATAACGTAACGATTATGAATGCCAAAGGCATTTTGATTAACGTGACTGGCGGTGATGATGTGACCTTCGGTGAAATTGAAGAAATTACCGATGTAGTTAACCAGATTGTCGATTTAGATGAAGGTCAGGTGTTCTACGGTACGGTATTTGATCCAGATGCACGTGATGAATTGAGCGTAACGGTGATTGCGACAGGTTTGACCCGTAATTCAGCAGATTCAGCAGAGACGGTGAAACGTCCATCAGTACAGTCTGCAACACGTCCTTCTAATCATGTGGCGCATGCGGTGGTTGAAGATGATGATGTGCCCGCCATTCAGCGTCAGCAAAATGAGGCGGCAGCCACACCATCTCCAGCAGTGGGTTCAGCACGTCCAACGCCAATGAGCATTCAAGATTACTTGAAAAATCAGCAACGTAAATAAAGAAAAATCTATGCAATCTGCATAAATTCAACAGAAAAGGTAGTCTTGCGGCTACCTTTTTATTTTTTATCAATGGCTAAATATGCTAACGTATAGCGGTTTGATGAGCAGATGATAGAAAAACATGTTGAAACAACGTACCCTACAGCGTGTCGTGAAAGCGAGCGGTATTGGTCTTCATAGTGGGCAAAAAGTCTTAATTAACTTTGTGCCGCACCATGTGGATGGGGGAATTGTATTTCGACGTATCGATTTAGATCCGCCGGTGGATATTCCAGCAGATGCACTGCTGATTCAAGAAGCCTTCATGTGTTCTAATCTGGTTCAGGAAAATGCCAAGGTAGGTACCATTGAGCATGTCATGAGTGCCATTGCAGGTCTGGGAATTGATAATCTGATTATTGAAGTTTCGGCTTCAGAAGTTCCAATCATGGATGGCAGTGCAGGTCCATTTATTTACTTGCTGATGCAAGGTGGATTACAAGAACAAAATGCAGCGAAAAAATTTATAAAAATTTTAAAACCTGTAGAAGCATTGATTGATGATAAACGTGCAGTATTTCATCCTCATGACGGCTTTCAACTCAACTTTACGATTGATTTTGATCATCCCGCATTTAAAAAAGAATATCAGTCTGCAACCATCGACTTTTCTACCGAAACTTTTGTCTACGAAGTCAGTGAAGCACGGACTTTCGGTTTTATGAAAGATCTGGATTATTTAAAAGCCAATAATCTGGCCTTAGGTGCCAGTCTGGAAAATGCCATTGGGGTGGATGAAACCGGTGTAGTTAATGAAGAAGGACTTCGCTTCTCGGATGAATTTGTGCGTCACAAAATTCTGGATGCGGTAGGGGATTTATATCTCTTAGGACACCAGATTATTGCCAAATTTGACGGTTATAAGTCCGGTCATGCCTTAAATAATCAATTATTACGCAATGTTAAAAGTGATCCTGCTAATTACGAAATTGTAACATTTGATGACATTAATCAATGTCCAATTTCTTATGTCAGTGTGACATAAGTCATTGTCTTTTAATGCAAGCGTTATAATGTAACAAAAGGGACTGTTAAACAGTTCACATATTTTTTTTCTTAATTCAATGGTATGCCTGTATTGGTTACTTTTTATTGCTTGCCAAACGTAGCATAGCTTGGCTAAGCTTAGAGTCGCTTACAAAGTCAGCAGCACCGCGAAGTAAGTCTTGAGTATCTGGACTAAGGGATCTGGACAGAGATTGGGGTTTTATTGGGGTTTGTGTTTGAATTCTTAAACGTACTTGCATTTTTTGCAGGTCTTTAAATTCAGGCAATTGCGACAATTGAGTAATATATTGCTTTTGAAGATATGCAAGTTGACTAATCATGGCTTGATTTGCACCTGTTATCGTCAAAATGCCATGTTGATAACAAACAACTTGCCATTGCTCCGGTTGGGGCAATATCGGTTGAATGAGTTTTGTGAGTTTCTGCCATGCAGCAACTTGTGTAGAGAGAAACGTAAAGTTTCCTGTTTTTAAGTGTTTTCTTGTTTGTTGAAAGACGTTCACTGGTTCCGACATACATTGTTCCTACATATTTATGTCTTAATCTTACGCACTTCTTTTAGTAGATATCAAGGAAGAGATCACGCAAGGACATTGATTAAGAACAGTCAAAAGAGGTTTTTATGCACACGCGACGTATTTTATTAGCGTTTTCATTGGCAGCTTCTGCCGCATCTGTAGCTTTTGCAGATTTAGTCGAATTAAATCCTAACTCTAACAATGCATCGGTAGATCGCATTGAACAATTAACCCGTACTTTAGCTCAAGGGTCTTATGCAGAATCAAATGATATTGATATTCCTGCTGAAACCCGAATGAACGTTCAATTACGTAAAAAAACCACTGAATTAAACAACGAATCTTTAGCAAAAAAATACGGTTCAGCAAGCTCAAAAACTTATTCTGGCAATGCCTACTCTTGGTTGGTGTCTCATCCTCTTCCAGAGATGAAACGTGTAAGCTCAAACTATGGTGGCCGTACTATGGGCGGTCGTGCTGAAAACCATTCTGGTTTAGACTTATCTGCACCAAGTGGTACACCTATTTATGCAACTGGCCCGGGTGTAGTCACCAAATCAGGTTGGGGTACAGGTTATGGTCAATACGTGGAAATTAATCACGGTAATGGTTATTTAACCCGTTACGCACATGCGTCCCGTTTGATTGCTCGTGTTGGCGATCGCGTCGATGCCGGTGAACATATTGCCAATGTCGGTTGTACAGGTCGTTGTACTGGTCCACACCTACATTATGAAGTGGTTAAAGACGGACAACGCAAAAATCCTTCAACTTATCTAGCAATGTTGCCATACGCCTTAAAATAGTCTGTGTTGATTTCGTTAAAGAATGGAAACCTATATCTTTATAGATTTCACATATAATACTATCATTCCCCAGAATACTTATTGTATAAAAAACCGCCTTTATTGGCGGTTTTTTGTTTTATTGTGTAAGTATTAGTCAACGAGTATTTATTATCTAAATAATAGTGGTATTTCGTATTCAGCTGTAGCAATAACTGATGGCTCCTAAAGTATGGTACATATAGAGACTATAAATAAGCTCAAGGAATAGGTGAAATATGGCGTTTTATGGTGATACCGATGCGCAAGAAACCCAAGAATGGCAAGACGCGTTTGACTCGGTTTTGCAGCACATGGGTACGGAGCGAGCTGCCTTTTTATTAGAAAAGCTCTATCAGCGCGCGATTGCCAAGCATGTTCCTATTCAGCGTTTAAATACTCCTTATCTCAATACCATTTCAGTGGATGAAACACCGGCGATGCCAGGTGACCAAGATATGGAACGCCGTATCCGTGCACTGATTCGCTGGAATGCTTTGGCGATGGTATTACGTGCCAATAAAACCGGTGACGATCTGGGTGGCCACTTGGCAAGTTTTGCATCTTCTGCAACCCTATATGATGTTGGTTTTAACCACTTCTTCCGTGCTAATAGCGATCACTTTGGTGGCGACATGATTTATTACCAAGGACATTGTGCCCCTGGTATTTATGCACGTTCATTCCTGGAAGGTCGTTTGACTGAAGAGCAACTGAATAATTTCCGCCGTGAAGTAGGTGGTAATGGTTTGCCAAGTTACCCGCATCCGTACTTGATGCCGGATTATTGGCAATTCCCGACCGTATCGATGGGTCTGGGTCCGATCATGTCGATTTATCAGGCGCATATTCAAAAATACCTGATGAACCGCAGCCTGATTAAAGAAGAAGACCGTAAAGTCTGGGCTTACCTCGGCGATGGTGAGATGGATGAGCCAGAAAGTACAGGTGCGATTTCACTTGCTGGCCGTGAAAAGCTGGATAACCTGATATGGGTGGTGAACTGTAACTTACAACGTCTGGATGGTCCGGTACGTGGTAACGGTAAAATCATTCAGGAACTTGAATCTTTATTCCGTGGTGCCGGCTGGCGCGTGATTAAAGTCGTATGGGGTCGTCATTGGGATCCATTACTGGCCAAAGATGAATCAGGCGCATTAAAAGCCGTGATGGAAGAAGCGGTGGATGGTGATTATCAACGTTACCAAGTAAAAGGCGGTGCATATACGCGTGCACACTTTTTTGGTAAATACCCAGAAGCTGAAGAACTTGTTAAAGGTTTAAGCGATGAAGATATTGATAATCTGAACCGCGGTGGTCACGATCCATACAAAGTTTATGCTGCCTATGCTGAAGCGATGAAATCGACAGGTCAGCCAACCGTAATTTTAGCGAAAACAGTTAAAGGTTATGGTCTGTCTGAAGAAATTGAAGCGGTGAATAAAACCCACCAAATCAAGAAAATGCAGCTTGAATCACTCAAGTATGTACGTAACCGTTTCAACCTGCCATTTACCGATGAGCAGCTTGAGGAAGTGCCATTCTACCGTCCAAGTGAAAACTCGCCTGAAATTAAATACATGAAGGCGCGTCGTGAAGCATTGGGTGGTTATCTGCCTGCACGTCGTAAAGAAAGTGAAGTTTTGGCAATTCCAGAACTTTCAGTGTTTGATGCTGTATTAAAAGGCTCAAATGGCAAACAACAATCGACTACTATGGTCATGGTCCGCTTAATTTCAGCGTTGCTGAAAGAAAAAGCAATTAAAGACCGCGTGGTTCCGATCGTACCGGATGAAGCACGTACCTTTGGTTTAGAAGGCATGTTCCGTCAGTTGGGTATTTATGCTGCACATGGCCAGAAATATACTCCTGAAGACCAAGAACAGCTGATGAACTATCGTGAAGCTAAAGATGGTCACATGTTGCAGGAAGGGATTAACGAAGCCGGTGCGATGAGTGCATGGGCAGCCTTGGCGACCAGTTATTCAACCAATAACCTGCCAATGATTCCAATGTACATGTACTACTCAATGTTCGGTTTCCAGCGTATTGGTGACATTGCATGGGCCGCGGGTGATGCGCAGGCACAAGGTTTCTTGCTCGGTGCAACTGCAGGCCGTACCACATTGAACGGTGAGGGTTTGCAGCATCAGGACGGTCATTCGCACATCCTTGCCAACACCATTCCAAACTGTGTCTCTTATGATCCATGTTTCGGTTATGAACTTGCGGTGATCGTCCATGATGGCTTGCAACGCATGTATGTCAATCAGGAACGCGTGTTCTATTATCTGACGGTAATGAACGAAAATTATGAGCATCCTGAAATGCCACAAGGCGTGGAAGAAGGCATCAAGCGCGGTATGTATCTGCTTGAACAGGATGATAAAGCCACTGTTCAACTGATGGGTTCAGGCGTGATTCTTCGTGAAGTGATTAAAGCGGCGAAAATCTTGCGTGATGAATACCAGATTCACGCGAATGTATGGAGCGTGACCAGCTTCAACGAGTTGGCACGTGATGGTATGGCATGTGAAGAATACAACCGCCTGCATCCATTGACCGAAGAAGCGAAGGAATCTTGGGTATCTCAACAATTGCGTGAAACTGACGGTATTGTGGTTTCTGCAACCGATCATATGCGTGCATACAGTGAACAGATTCGTGCCTATCTTCCGGACAACCGTCCATTCGTAGCCTTAGGTACTGATGGCTATGGTCGTTCAGATACACGTGGCAATTTGCGTAGTTACTTCGGTGTAGATGCAGCGCACATTGTCGTGGCAACCTTGAAGAAACTGGCCGATGAAGGCGAAGTGGATGCACGTTTAGTCAAAGACGCGATTTCAAGCTTTGAGCTAGATACTGATCGTCCTGTCGCTTGGGCACCTCAAGCACATCCAGAGGTTCAAGCAGTTGCCGACTATAAAGAACAATCAGGTGAGGAGAACTAAGCATGCAAATCAAAACACCTGATATTGGAGTTGATCAAGCCACTGTTGCAGAAATTTTGGTCAAAGTGGGCGAGAGTGTTGAGATTGATGACAGCCTGGTCTTACTTGAATCGGATAAAGCCTCTGTTGAAGTGCCCAGCACTTCAGCAGGAATCGTAAAAAGTATTACGGTTGCAGCAGGCGATGTGGTGTCAGAAGGTTCAGTGCTGATTGAACTGGAAGCTGAAGACGGTTCAACAGGTGTAGTTGAAGCCCAAGAAGCAGATGCTTCACAAAAGACTTCGGAAAATACCCCGACTTCTTTACCTGACCAGGAAATTATGCAGGAATTGTCTTCACATCAGCCAAAGGCGACTCATGCGGTTGAACAGCCTGCTCAAGCAGCTGCCACCTCAAGCATTGTCGAGGTGAAACTGCCGGACATTGGGGTAGAAAAAGCACTGGTCGGTGAGATTCTGGTTCAGGTCGGTGATCAGATTGAAGTAGATCAAAGCCTCGTGGTGGTGGAATCTGACAAGGCGACTGTCGAAGTGCCGAGCACGGTTTCAGGCACGGTTGAATCTATCGAAATTAAGGAAGGCGACTCGGTCAAAGAAGGCGTGCTGATTCTTAAAGTGAAAACTGCTGGATCAGCACCTGCCACTCAAGCTGAAGCTGCAAAGCCAGAAGCTGTTCAGGTTGCACCTGAAGCCAAAGCCGGGTCAGCACCACAAGCGGCTGCGGCGCCTGCAGGTGAAATCGAAGTTGCTGTACCCGACTTGGGTGTGGACAAAGCTGCAGTAGCGGAAATTCTGGTTCAAGTCGGCGACACGGTTGAAGCTGATCAAAGCATTATTGTGGTTGAGTCAGATAAAGCCACCGTTGAAGTGCCAAGCCCATCAGCAGGGGTGATTAAAGCCATTCATGTTGAAGTGGGCCAGAATGTCTCTCAAGGGATTGCCTTGGTGACTATTGAAGCAGCAGGTCAAGTTAAAGCGGCTTCAACTCCGGCGGCTAAAGCTGAATCTGCACCTGCGGTTAAAGCAGAAACCACTACAAAACCAGCGCCAGCAGCACCTACCTCAGCACCTGTAGAACAGGCACCGGTCCAATCGGCTGATAAGCTGAGCAAAGAGCAGAATGCTGCCAATGCCAAAGTATATGCAGGTCCTGCGGTACGTAAGCTTGCTCGTGAGTTGGGTGTGGTATTGGCTGAAGTGCAAGCATCAGGTCCACATACGCGTTTGATGAAGGAAGATGTTTTTGCTTACGTGAAAACACGCCTCACCGCGCCTCAAGCTGCTCCTGTAGCTGCTGCGGCGGTTCAGGTGGCAGATCTGCCAAAACTGCCAGACTTCTCTGCATTTGGTGGGGTTGAAGAAAAAGCAATGACACGCTTGCAACAGGTTTCTGTACCGCAGTTGTCGTTGAATAACTACATTCCACAGGTGACTCAGTTTGACCTGGCCGATATTACCGAACTTGAAGCTTGGCGCGGTGATCTCAAAGCCAAGTTTAAACAGGACGGTATTAGTCTGACGATTCTGGCTTTCATTGCCAAGGCAGTGGCTCATCTGTTGAAAGAAGAGCCTTATTTTGCAGGCCATTTGGCGGATGATCAAAAATCGGTACTGCTGCGTAATGAAATCCATATGGGGATTGCCGTGGCAACACCGGATGGTTTGACAGTACCGGTACTGCGTAATCCAGATCAGAAATCAATCAAGCAAATTGCAGTTGAACTGGGTGAACTGAGCAAGAAAGCACGTGACAAGAAATTGTCACCGAAAGACTTGCAAGGTGCGAACTTCACCATTACCAGCCTGGGTTCAATTGGCGGTACAGCATTTACCCCATTGGTAAACTGGCCTCAAGTTGCGATTTTGGGGATTTCACCTGCAACCATGCAACCGGTTTGGAACGGCACAGGCTTTGATCCTAAGCTTATGTTGCCTCTATCTTTGTCTTATGACCATCGCGTGATTAATGGTGCAGATGCAGCCCGCTTTACCAATAAACTGACCAAATTGTTAGCTGATATTCGTAGCTTATTGCTCTAATCAGTTTATAAAGTGCGAATAAGATAAACCCTGCTTCGGCAGGGTTTTTTTATGGGCACGGACCATTCAAAAAGTTGAGTCGTCTTGCGTTTTAAGTATGAGCCTTTATTTTTTTTAATGCGCTGTTTTAAAAGGCTGAGCTTAAAATAATTTGATAAAAAATTGCTTTGCGATTAAAATCAACCCACTTCATTGGGGAGTAGCCGCTTTTTACGCAATGTAAAAAGGTGATGGTCAACATAATTGTTCCGCAGAACATGGTCATCATAGCAAAGAACCAATTCAGCTTTTCTCAAAGCTTTTTTTGTTGGCAAGACCTTTGATTTATCACTCTGCAGATTTTTGGCTAGCAGGAGCGATAAGTCATCGGCAAATTTTGCTAGCCAGAGAAAGACCACATGTATGAACTGCTTATTTCAACCGCTATTGTTGCCCTTGCAGAAATGGGGGATAAAACTCAGTTATTAGCCTTGTTACTGGCTGCCCGTTTTAGAAAACCTGTTCCTATTCTACTTGCCATTTTACTGGCAACCTTATTGAACCACGGTATATCGGCTGTGCTTGGTCAGTGGATTACTACGGTCCTCAATCCAGATGTGTTGCTATGGATTGTATCGGTTGGCTTTATTGCCATGGCACTCTGGATGCTGGTTCCAGACGAGCTTGAAGATGAAACCGATAATATTAATAAATGGCAAAAATATGGCGTGTTTGGGGCGACTTTTGTACTGTTCTTCCTGGCGGAAATAGGCGATAAAACCCAGGTGGCGACCGTTGCTCTGGCTGCACGTTTTGACAGTGTGTTCTGGGTGATGCTAGGGACCACCATTGGGATGATGATTGCCAATGCACCGGCGGTATTTGTGGGGAATAAGCTGGCTGATAAATTGCCAATTCCACTGATTCATAAAATTGGTGCCAGCATCTTCTTGATTATTGGTGTTGCAACTTTGATACAACATTATTTCTTCTAAACTTGAATAGTGTTAAAAAAATCCTGGCATTTTAGTCGGGATTTTTTATTTTAAATGAATCACAATTTACTGATAAATATAACAATATTTTCATACATATTGGTTGTAAATTCACACAATACCCTATAAGTTGTATGGCATTAAAAATGCACTTTTATCACGATTTTTTTGGGGAACAGGTTATGGCATTTGACCGCACGACATCACAGGTGTTGTTTGATAATGGCACGCATAAATGTATTAGTTTTACCAGTCTGGTCAAAGGTGAAGGGGTACAAGCCAATCAGTTTCTAATACTAGATAATGAACGTGCCGCAGTGCTGGATCCAGGGGGTGACTTGACCTATGTTCCACTCACCATGGAACTGAATAAATATACCCGCTTGACCAACCTTGATTATGTCATGGCATCCCATCAAGACCCTGACATTATTACTTCTATGCCGCGCTGGCTGGTCTATACCGAGGCCAAAGTGGTGGCGTCTAAACTCTGGGCACGTTTCTTACCGCACTTGAACTCGGCCTTCATGAGCGACCGGATGAAGGGCAACTGGCTCGACCGTTTGATTGAACTTCCAGATCATGGTCAGGTCATTCCATTAGGTCATGCAACCATTGTCGCTGTTCCGGCACATTTCCTGCATTCAGTCGGTAATTTCCAGTTTTATGACCCGATTGCCAAAATTCTGTTTTCCGGCGATATGGGCGCGTCTATGGTGGAAGATGCAGCTAAACCGCTGGAAAATTTTGCCGCGCATATTCCAAAGATGAAAAGCTTCCATCAACGTTATATGTGTTCCAATAAGGTGATTCGTCTTTGGGTGAATATGATTCGTAGCATGGATGTGGAAATGATCGTGCCACAGCACGGTACGCCTTTCATTGGAAAAGAACAGGTAAATCAATTCTTGGACTGGATTGAAACCTTGGAATGCGGCGTCGATTTAATGGATGAAACCGTATTTACCTGTCCTGAATAATGACCGTCAGATGCATGAAAAAAAGCTTGAGTTAAACAACAACATTTTTTAAGATTTTCGCACTAAAAATAGTTTAGATGACGAGAATTTATAAGAATGTTGTCTCAAGTACTCACGCAGGATGCCTGTCTAAGTTGTGGCGCGTGCTGCGCCTATTTTCGCGTTTCATTTTATTGGGCAGAAGGGCTTGCCATGCCTGAACACTATACCGAACCTGTAACAGCAGTGTATTCGTGTATGGCGGGAACCAATCAAAAAAATCCACGCTGTATTGCCCTGACAGGTGAAATAGGCAAGCAGGTGAGCTGCGGCATGTATGAGGCACGCAGTTCCTCGTGTAAAGAAGTCCAAATTGCCGATGAGCAATGCAATAAGGCAAGACGGGCGCATAACATGATCCCTTTTGTGCCGCTTGAATCTTTCGAGTCGACCAACGATGCAGATTTTGATCAGGTTGTTTAACAAGTAAGCCCGGGATTTAAGTTCAAGCAGAGTGAAGACTCTGCTTTTTTATTCTTTATAGCTTTTTAAATGCAATATCTATCGTCTATAGGTTATTTAATAACAGTGAAGATACTGCATCGTTTTAGCAGTTTGATGCAGAGAGAGGGAATTCCAGCCAGCCATTCTTAAGGGTTAATAGAGCTAAGATATGAGGATTGATCCATTGGATGAGGGCAGTTTTTCTTCGCATTTTGTGCGTCAATTACCCGAGATAAAAATAATTTTTGAATTGCAATGAAATTTAGGGCTAGATTTGTTTATAATAGCGCACGGAAATTACCAGTGAGACTGTTATGTTGACCATCGTTCAAGAAGCGCTAACCTTCGATGATGTCTTATTACTCCCTGCCTACTCAACTGTTCTCCCAAAAGATGTCTCCTTAAAGACACGCCTAACTCGTGGCATTAACCTGAATATTCCTCTTGTGTCAGCAGCTATGGATACGGTGACTGAATCCCGTATGGCGATTGCAATGGCGCAAAATGGCGGTATTGGTATCTTGCACAAAAACATGGATATTGCTGCGCAAGCTGCAGAAGTACGCCGTGTGAAAAAATTTGAAGCCGGTATGGTGAAAGATCCGATTACCGTGACTCCAGAAACTACCGTTCGTGAACTGATTGCAATCACTCAAGCCAATAACATCAGCGGCGTGCCGGTTGTTAAAGATGGCAAGGTTGTGGGTATTGTGACAGGTCGTGATACACGTTTCGAAACCAATCTGGAACAACCTGTTAGCAATATCATGACAGGTCAAGACCGTCTGGTGACTGTTCGCGAAAACGAATCAAAAGAAAATATCCAGGCGCTGCTGCAAAAAAATCGTATTGAAAAAGTACTGGTGGTGGGTGATAACAACGAACTGAAAGGTTTGATTACTGTCACTGATTTCCGTAAGGCGGAACTTTATCCAAACAGCTGTAAAGATGACTTAGGTCGTCTACGTGTTGGTGCGGCAGTCGGTACCGGTGCAGAAACACCAAGCCGTGTTGAAGCACTGGTTGAAGCGGGTGTGGATGCCATTGTGGTCGATACAGCTCATGGTCACTCTGCTGGGGTAATTGAACGCGTACGTTGGGTCAAAGCCAACTATCCGCAAGTTCAGGTGATTGGCGGTAACATTGCCACTGGTGACGCGGCTCTTGCACTTCTTGATGCAGGTGCAGATGCGGTTAAAGTGGGTATCGGTCCTGGTTCGATCTGTACCACGCGTATTGTTGCTGGTATTGGTATGCCGCAAATCTCTGCAATCGATAGCGTTGCTAATGCATTGAAAGAGCAAATTCCTTTAATTGCTGACGGTGGTATTCGCTTCTCTGGTGATATGGCCAAAGCGATTGGTGCAGGTGCAAGCACGATTATGGTCGGTTCACTGATGGCTGGTACTGAAGAAGCACCGGGCGAAGTGGAATTCTTCCAGGGTCGTTACTACAAAGCTTACCGTGGTATGGGTTCATTGGGTGCAATGGCCGGTGCAACAGGTTCTGCCGACCGTTATTTCCAGGACTCTAAAGCCGGTGCTGAGAAGTTAGTTCCTGAAGGTATTGAAGGTCGCGTACCGTATAAAGGTCCTATGGGCAATATCGTGCATCAAATGATGGGCGGCTTGCGTTCTTCTATGGGTTATACCGGTTCTGCAACTGTGGACGATCTTCGCCAGAATGCGAAATTTGTGAAAATCACAGCTGCAGGTATGTCTGAATCACACGTACATGATGTGACGATTACCAAAGAAGCACCGAACTACCGTGTTGGTTGATTTTTAGTAATCAAATTCAGGAAAAGCCGTCATTTATATGACGGCTTTTTTGATTTTGGTGTAAAGTATTTACCGTAAAATGGGATGATCAATCTCCCTATAAATGTATAAAAAGCGAGTAGAAAATGAGTTATTTTGGAACAGATGGTATTCGTGGAAAGTTTGGGGAGCTTCCAATTACACCTGAATTTGCCTTGAGGTTGGGTTTTGCTGCCGGTAAAGTTTTAAAACAATCCACTAAAAAATCTAAACCCATTGTTGTTTTGGGTAAAGATACCCGCTTATCGGGCTATATTTTAGAATCTGCATTACAAGCCGGTTTAAATGCGGCGGGTGTATATGTGCATCTGCTTGGTCCTTTACCGACGCCTGCGATTGCCCATTTAACCCGTGCTTTACATGCCAGTTTAGGTATTGTGATTTCAGCTTCGCACAATCCTTATTTTGATAATGGGATTAAGTTCTTCTCAAGCGAAGGTAAAAAACTTCCAGACGAGATTCAGGAAGCGATTAACCAGGAACTGGAAAAAGAGTTAAAAATTGAAGATACCGCCAACTTGGGCAAAAGTGTGCGGGTGAAAGATGCCAATGGTCGTTATATTGAATTCTGTAAATCCACTTTTCCGTACCATTTTGACTTGAGTAACTTAAAAATTGTGGTGGACTGTGCCAACGGCGCTGCCTATAACGTGGGACCATCAGTATTTAAAGAACTGGGTGCCAAAGTTGTGGCACTTTATAATGAACCAGATGGCTTAAATATCAATCAAGACTGTGGTTCAACCCATCCGGAAAACCTGCAAAAAGCCGTGGTTGAACATCAGGCAGATTTGGGTATTGCCTTTGACGGCGACGCAGACCGCGTGATTATGGTGGATAAAAACGGTGAGCAAATTACCGGTGACCATATCCTTTACATTTTGGCGACTCAGGGCAAGCACAAGCCGGCGGGCATTGTTGGTACGGTCATGAGCAATATGGCACTTGAACTGGCTTTAGAAAAAGCCCAAGTTCCATTTATACGTGCCAGCGTAGGCGACCGTTATGTGTTACAGGCCTTAGACGAAAAAGGTTGGGTCATTGGTGGTGAACCATCAGGGCATATTTTGACCTTAGATAAAAGCACGACAGGTGATGCCATTATTGCTGCCTTGCAGGTATTGACTGTGATGGTGGAGCAGCAAAAAGCCCTGCATGAACTGGTTGAAGGTTTTAGCTTATTGCCTAATGTCTTGGTGAATGTTCGTCTGGCGGAAATGTTTGACCCGTATTCAGTACCTGCATTGGTGGCTGAATTTGATCAGGCCGAAACCCAGTTGAAAGGTCGTGGCCGTTTATTGATTCGTAAATCGGGCACGGAACCGGTCATTCGAGTAATGGTCGAAGGCGATAATCTTCAGGAAGTGACTGATTTGGCTAATCATCTTGCAGATAGTGTACGTGCTAACGCAGCTTAAGGTAACAATATGAAGGATGTGATTAAAGACTTAAGCGAACTTCGCTTAAGTTACCAAAAAGGGGAATTGCATGAAACTCATCTGGCTGAACATCCACATGAGCAATTCTTGAATTGGTTTAACCACGCTTTAGATGCAAAACTGCATGAGCCCTACGCCATGTCATTGGCAACTGCCAATACACAAGGCCGTCCACATGTACGTACCGTATTATTACGCGGCGCGACTGAAGCGGGTTATGATTTTTATACCAATTATGACAGCCAGAAAGGCCTGGATTTGGCAGAAAATCCCTATGCCGAATTGCTGTTTTATTGGCCCGAGCAAGAGCGTCAGATTCGTGTCGGTGGCCGCGTTGAGAAAATCTCTTTAGAAGAATCGACCGAGTATTATCATAAACGCCCACGAGACAGTCAGATTGCAGCGCATATCAGTACGCCACAAAGTGGCGTGATTGCCAGTCGTGAGGAATTGCAAACCCGTTTTCAGGCGTTGCAGGACTTGGTGAGCGACAAAGCTGAATTGGCAAAACCTGAATTCTGGGGCGGCTATCGCCTACAACCAGATTATTATGAATTTTGGCAAGGTCGTCCTAACCGTTTACATGACCGCTTGAGTTATGAAAGAATCGGAAGTACCTGGAAATTACAACGACTCATGCCTTAATGCCAAAAACACTGATTCAGCAACGACCGTTTATTACACGCCCTGAAAACTTTCAGGGCGTGTCGCCGTTTATTGCGCAAATTTTAGCGCGCCGCGGTGTGCAATCAGAACAAGAATTAGAATTGAAATTGAAGCATCTTTTAGCGCCGACCATGAAGGGTTTGGATGCTGCCATTCAGTTGATGGACCACGCGATTGACCAGCAAAAGAAAATCGTGATTGTAGGCGATTATGATGCCGATGGTGCCACCAGCACCGCGTTGATGATTCTAGCGCTGCGGGATATGGGAGCCAATGTCGCCTATCTGGTGCCTGACCGCTTTAAATATGGTTATGGTTTAACACCGGCGATTGCCGATTTGGCATTCACCACTTTCCAGCCCGATTTGCTGATTACTGTCGATAATGGTATTTCCAGCCATACAGGGGTGGAGCAGGCGCAAGCACATGGCATGGAGGTGATTATTACCGATCATCACCTGACCACCAAAGAAACCCCGAAAGCCGAAGCTGTGGTCAATCCGAACCAGTTGGGCTGTGAATTTCCAAGCAAGGCTTTGGCTGGAGTTGGCGTGGCATTTTACCTGCTTGCCAATTTGTCCAGTTATCGCAGTCAACTCGGCAAGTCCACTGCCAAAGTGGCCCAGTATCTCGATCTGGTGGCTTTAGGTACCTATGCCGATGTGGCCAGTCTGGACTATAACAACCGCATTTTGGTCGATGCCGGGGTAAAGCGCATACGGCAAGGGCAGTGCCGCGCCGGGATTAGTGCATTACTGGATATTGCCGGACGCGATCCAGCCTCCTTAAAAGCTCAGGATTTAGGCTTTGTACTTGGTCCGCGTATCAATGCAGCGGGGCGCATGGAAACCATGGATATAGGCATTGAGTGTCTGCTGGCTGCAGATTTGCAAAGCGCTTATCCACTGGCACAACAATTAAATCAGTTGAACACTGAGCGCCGTCAGGTCGAAACCCAGATGAAGCAAGAGGCTTTGTCTGAACTGGCCCAGCTCGAGCTGGACCAAGAGCATCTGCCTGCTGCACTGATTCTGTTTGAACCGCATTGGCATCAGGGCGTGATTGGGATTGTGGCCGGTCGTTTAAAAGAACAGTTTCATCGTCCAAGTATTGTTTTTGCCTCCGATGAAGATGGCATTCATATTAAAGGCTCTGCGCGCTCGATCGAAGGGGTGCATATACGTGATGCGATTGAGCTGATTGCTGAACAGCATCCGCATTTGGTCAGCCATTTTGGCGGTCACGCGGCAGCTGCGGGTTTGACTATTCAAAAACAGCATTTTGATGAATTTAAACAAGAATTTGAAAAATTAATCGCAGCGATGGACGAATCACTGTTTTATGCCACTTTGTGGACGGATGGTGAATTACCGACAGAACATTTCCAAATTGAAACCGTAGATTTTCTGCAAAACTTAACGCCTTGGGGACAAAAATTTCCATCGCCGATTTTTGAAGGGGTCTTTAAGATTCTAGATTATCGCTGGCTAAAAGAAATACATTTAAAGCTGCGTCTGGCTTTGGATAATGGCCAAATTGTAGAAGCAATTGCCTTTAATGCACGTGATAAATTTGAATTCAATGCCATGCAAGACAGTGTAAGACTGGTCTATGAAATAGATAAAAATGAATTTAATGGCAATGTCAGTTTACAGCTGCGTGTGATTCATCTGGAACAATAAAGAAACCGCTCAATTGAGCGGTTTTTGTTTTTAATCTTAAAGCTTAGAAACGATATGCCCCACGTAGCGCAAAGATATTGCCTGCATCAGCAAAGTTGATCGAACCTTCCAGGCTGACTTGTTGATTCAGGAATTTTTTTGCACGAATGGTAAATACGTCGCTATTTCTTACATCACTGTCGGCAAAACCAAGACCTGCGCTAAAGGTATTATCCAGATATAAGTCGGTGCCTAAAGTATAGGCATCAAGATCGCCAAAATTCGCGCCCGCTTCAAAATTCATATCGTACTGACCGACGCGAGTCATATATTTGGCCCGTAAAGTTGGGTCGACTCCATCATCTCTATCATTGTCATAGCCGGCAAGACCCACAGCAAGCAATAAGCCGGGGATAGGTAAATAACCTAATTCTGCTGCATAAAGCGTGGTATCAAAATCCTCAAAGCCTTCAGTTTCTTCACTCACTTGACCCAGATTTCCGCTGATATAGAAATCGGAATTGGGAACAAAGTATTCAATACCGGCATTGAAGGTCGTATTCTCATACAGATCATAATCAATATAAGAAAAGGCTGCATTCAGATTACTGGCACGGTTTAAAAATGCGGCTTCACTGTAAGGATCATTTTTAAGGCGCACTGAGTCAAAGTAGTAAGTTGCATCAATTCCAAAACCGGTCGAAGTATCCCCATTGTCTGGATCCACAAGAGCAATGGTACCTCCCACTTCAGCCTGATAGGCATGAACAGTTCCTAAGCTGGCAATAAGTGCTGTAGCAAGCGCAATTTTTTTAAGCATTTAAGGTTCCCCGTTGTTATTAAAGTGATTCAATATGGTTTTATCTTATAGTTGTAACAAATTGTATATTAAATAGCCGCACAGTCAATGTGCATTTTTTATCTAAATGCTTTATTTCAGAGCAAAAAAAATGACCCATCCGAAGATGGGCCATTTCATAAAAATTATTTAAGAGGTGCTTAGAAGCGGTATTTAGCAGCTACACCGAATGAGTTGTAGTCGTTATTACCTACTTCACCGAAACCAACTCGGCCTTCAAGGCTAACTTGCTGGTTAAAGAATTTACGTGCATTAATGCCAAATTCATTTTGGTCAGTTAAGTCGTTGCTGTAGTAGTCTGCACCAACACTTACGGTTTTATCAATGAAGTAATCTGCGGCAAGATTGAACTCGTCTAGATCACCAAATGATGCACCAGCTTCAAGGTTGATGTCTTTACCATTACTAAGTTGAGTTACGTATTTGGCACGAAGTGTAGGATCTACACCATCATCATTCTCGTTGTCCCAACCTTTTACACCAGCGGCAATTAACAGGCCAGGTGCTGGAAGGTAACCGACTTCAGCCGAATAATAGGTCGTGTCAGTATCAAATTTACCTAGCGGTGTGTTCACTTCAGTTTCATTTCGGCTAATATCACCACCCAGATAGAAATCTGAGTTTGGAACATAGACTTCAGCACCTACACCATAAGTGTTGTCGTCTAAGTCACCACGGTCAGCAAATGTTGCGTGTGCATTCACGTTGCTGGCACGGTCAAGGAATGCTGCTTCTGCAAGTGGCGCATTACGAGTTTGAACGGGGTTAAAGTAATAAGTACCATCTACACCGAAAGCACTCCCTGAACTACCATTGTCTGGGTCAATATAAGCTGCTGCTGCACCGACTTCGGCTTGGTAGGCATTGGCTGTACCTGTAACTGCTAGAGCAGAAAGAAGTGCTGAAGCAATGGCTAATTTTTTCATGGATACTACCCCTCAAATTTTGGTTAAAAATAATACATTTTTTGTTACAACTTTTAGTCTAGACCAAAACAAACCTAGGTCAATCCATTCAGAGTTACAGAAATGTTGCCAACGTAATATTATGTAATTTTTATAATATAAGTTATTGAAATTTAAATTATTATTTAAATGTTTTGTTTTATTAAAATTATGGAGGTTTTATGGATTTAGACGAGTTCAATCTAAAAAACTAAGTATTTTGTAACATAAAAATGATTTAAATCTTAAAAATGCCCTACAAAGTAAGTGTTTTTGAACAGCCTTTTTTATTCACTATTTGCTCAATTGTTATTGAATTAATGCACGCTAAAACTGCATCCATGCTCTGTGTTATAATTGCGGGCTATTTAAGCCTAGTATTCTGATTGAGAGTAATTCACGTGGAAATTAATCCTTATCTAAACCAATTAAAAGACTTAAACGACCGTGGTCTAACATTACGGGGGTATCTTTGACTACGATCTGAAAAAAGAGCGTTTAGAAGAGGTCCTGCGTGAACTGGAAGACCCGGCGATCTGGAATGACCAAAGTCGTGCCCAGGCCATGGCCAAAGAAAAAGGCGAGCTTGAGAATGTACTGAATGTACTTGATGGTTTAGCCACTCAGCTGGAAGATGCCCAAGCCATGCTTGACCTGGCTGTAGAAGCGGACGAAGAAGCAATGCTTGAGGATGTTCAAGCTGAGCTTGATGTCGCAGAAGCAGAACTGGCAAAACTTGAGTTCCGCCGCATGTTCAGCAATCCGATGGATCCGAACCCATGTTATGTGGAGATTCAGGCCGGTTCTGGCGGTACAGAAGCGCAGGACTGGGCTTCTATGCTGCTGCGTATGTACTTGCGCTGGATTGAACGTCATGGCTTTAAAGCCGAAGTGATGGAAGAATCTGACGGTGATGTGGCCGGAATTAAATCGGCGACTATTCGTGTAGAAGGCGAGTATGCCTATGGCTGGTTGCGTACCGAATCTGGTGTACACCGTTTAGTGCGTAAGTCACCTTTTGACTCGGGTAACCGTCGTCATACTTCATTCTCTGCCGTGTTTGTATCGCCAGAAGTGGATGACAATATTGAAATTGATATTAACCCGGCAGACGTGCGTACCGATACCTATCGTGCATCGGGTGCCGGTGGTCAGCACATTAACAAAACCGACTCTGCGGTACGTTTAACCCACGCACCCACCGGTATTGTGGTGGCTTGTCAGAACCAGCGTTCACAACATGCCAACCGTGACCATGCCTGGAAACAGTTACGTGCCAAACTCTATGAATTAGAGATGAGCAAACGGAATGAAGCGGCCCAGGCGCTGGAAGATACCAAATCTGATATCGGCTGGGGCAGCCAGATTCGTTCATACGTACTGGATGACTCGCGTATTAAAGACTTGCGTACCAGTGTGGAAACCTCGAATACCGGTGCAGTCCTCGATGGTGATCTGGATAAATTTATTGAAGCCAGCTTGAAACAGGGCCTGTAAGTTTAGTGTTTTGAAAAAAAAAGAGGCTGGTCCTCTTTTTTTTAACGTTAAAATTTGCTGATCAGCAGGAATATAACCAGCTTGATCAGACAATGCTAGAATGATCTGAATTTGAATAAAATTACAGCAACTTACAAAATGACTTATAATATCGATAATTTTCGATATTAATATCGTGTAAATTCGATATAATGATTTTTGTGAAGGTGCTGATCATGAACATGAGTGAAATGAGATGGACACAGAAGCGATTTATAAAGCCTTAGCCAACCCGATTCGACGTCAGATTCTGCAATGTCTAAAAGAACCTGAGCGTTTCATTTCCACTGAAGAATGTGGAGATGATTTTAGTCGTGGCGTATGTGCGGGGCATATCGAAAAAATCGCCGATATTTCCCAATCAACCATGTCCAATCATTTGTCGGTACTGCAACAGGCAGGACTGATTCAGGTGACCAAATATGGGCAATGGTCTTATTTTTCTCGTAATGAAGCACTGATTCAGGAATTTTTACAACATTTACAGCATGCGCTTTAGACTTTATTCAGTCCAGGCCAGTTGTAAGAGGATGGCTTGATGACAGATTTTTCTACCCCAATTCAATTTGGTGAACTCAAACTTAAAAACCGTGTGGTGATGGCACCCTTGACGCGTAGCCGTGCTACAGCAGACCGTGTTCCGACTGCTATGATGGCGGAATATTATGCCCAGCGTGCCAGCGCAGGTTTAATCATTTCTGAAGCGACGGTGATTTCAGAAGAAGCCAATGGTTATGAAAAAACACCAGGTCTATTTACTGAAGCACAAGTAGAAGGCTGGAAGCAGGTCACTGATGCTGTGCATGCCAAAGATGGTTTGATCGTGGCGCAATTGTGGCATGTCGGTCGTGTTTCGCATCCTGATCTGTTAAATGGCGAAACCCCAGTTTCTGCAAGTAATGTGCAGCAAGCCGGTTATGTCAGCCTGCTACGTCCAAAACGTGAATATGTGGTGCCACGTCCATTAGAAATTTCTGAAATTCATGCCATTACCGAACAATATAAACAAGCCGCAATTAAAGCCAAAGCGGCCGGTTTCGATGGTGTTGAACTGCACGCAGCTAACGGTTATCTGATTGACCAGTTCCTGCAAAGCAAAACCAACCTGCGTGAAGATGAATACGGCGGTTCAGTTGAAAACCGTGCCCGTTTCTTATTGGAAGTTGTAGATGCACTAATTGAAGTGTGGGGCGCAGGCCGTGTCGGGGTGCATCTGGCGCCGCGTGGCGATGAACACGATATGGGGGATGTCAATCCTCAAGCAACCTTTGGTTATGTGCTGGAACAATTGGGTCAGCGTAAAATTGCCTTCTTCTTTACCCGTGAATATCTGGCCGAAGACAGCATCAGTCTGGACATGAAAGCACGTTCTAACGGTGTGCCGTATATTGCCAATATGCGTTTAAGCCGTGAAGATGCACTTGAATTATTAAACTCAGGTAAAGCGGAAGCCGTTTCTTTTGGTAAGGCTTATATTGCCAATCCAGACCTGTTTGAGCGTTTAGTGGACGATGAGCCGCTGAATGAATTGAAGCTGGAAAACATGATTGGAACCGATGTGGCAGCAGGTTATATCGACTATCCATTTTTAAATAAGCAATTAGCCGAAAGCTAAACTTTATCCTCCGCAAGGCAGAATAAATCATGCCACAGAGCAGAATTCATTAACATATGAAGGCTGCTCTGTTATATTTTGCCGATTGAACATGATTTGAGGCAACTTGTTTGGCTACTCCTTTTTGGTATAACGCGGCACTTACAATGGTTAAACCATTGTATAAATGGCAGATTAAAAAACGTGCGCTGAATACGGAGCAATTGCAACAAGAATGTCTTGAGCGCTTTGGTCCATTTCAACCGCCGAAAAACCTGCATGCGCTGTGGTTTCATGTGGTGTCGGTTGGAGAAACCAACGCAGCCCAACCTTTAATTGAACATTATCTCAAACTTGGTCATCCGGTACTGGTCACCAATACCACCAAAACCGGCCAGGCTCGGGCCAAATCCCTGTTTTTAAAAGCACCGTATGAACATTTGTTTCAGGCGGTGTATTTGCCTGCCGATCAGAAACATTTGGTGCAGGCTTTTTATCAAAAATATCAGCCCAAAGCATTGGCTTTGGTGGAAACTGAAATCTGGCCGAATTTAATCGATCAGGCGCAGCAATTTAAGGTGCCATGTTTACTGATTAATGCCCGACTTTCGGAAAAATCGGCCAAAGGCTATAGTAAGGTTCAAGGACTGACCCAAGGCATGCTGAATGGGCTGAATCGCTTGCTGGCTCAAGACCAGGCAACTTTAGAGCGTTACCGTAATTTGGGCATGGAAACGAATAAGAGTCAGGTACTGGGCAGTATTAAATTTGATATTCATGCACCGGACAGCTTTATTCAACAAGCGCAGCAATTGCAGCAGGACTGGCATTTATCGGCACGTAAAATCATCACCCTCGCCAGTACTCATGCCCCTGAAGAACAAAAACTGTTAACAGCTCTAAAGCCTTATCTGGCGCAACATCCAGAACTGCTTATCATTGTGGTGCCCCGCCATCCGGAACGTTTTGATGAGGTGTTCCAAGCTGCACAGTCTTTAGATTTAAGAACCCAACGTCGTAGCCTGGGACAGCGCATTGAAGCAAATACTCAGGTTTATCTGGCGGATTCCATGGGCGAGATGTGGCTCTGGTATGCCTTGAGCCAAGCCTGTTATGTTGGTGGTTCTCTAAATGAACCAGGTGGTGGGCATAATATTCTGGAGCCGATTGCCTTAAATGTAGCGACAGTTTTGGGTAAAAATTATTTTAACTTCCAGACCATTGTCGATGAATTTGTTGCAATCCAGGGAGTGAAAGTCGTGGAAGATGCAGAGCAGGCAGCCAAGGTTTTGATGGCGCTGTTAAATGATCATAGCGCTGCAGAACAGCTGAACCAGCATGCACAGAAAATTATGTTGCAGAACAAGGGCTCTTTAGCAAAGCATATTGCGGTGATTGATCAGTATCTTTAAATAGTCCTATGTTGTGTATCGTTACGCTGAAACTTATTTCGCGGAGGCGGCAGGGATGCCGCCGTTAGGCTATGGTAAAGGGACTTACCATTAGCCTAACAAAGAGTTTTGCCTACTTTTGCTCTATCAAAAGTAGGAATATGCCTACGCAAAGTAAAATAAAGTCATGAAATGATATGTGGCTGTGCAGGCGTCTTGCTTTTAATAGTTGAAATTTATAGCTTATGAATATTGTCCTCCTTGACCCACGCCAAACTGAATCTGAATACTGGTCAATTACCAGCAAACGTCAGCTTGAGCATTTACGCACTCATGTTGCTGTTCAAGTCGGAGATACCTTAAAAGTCGGTATTCGTGAGGGTAAGCGTTATCTCACCGAAATTGTCGAAGTCACTGAACAGGCGATAAAATTAAAGCCGCTCAAAGAGGAACGTGTACCTGCAAAACTTCCTGTGACGTTGATTTTTGCCATGCCACGTCCCAAAGTACTCCGTCGTCTGATTATGGATAGCGTGACTTTAGGGGTGGAAAAAATTATTTTGCTGCATAGCTATCGCGTAGATAAGAGTTACTGGCAAACGCCCTTTTTACAGCAGCTCGATCACTATATAACGCTAGGTCTGGAACAAGCCGGGGATACCATCGCCCCGCAAATTGAAATCTATAAACGTTTTAAACCTTTTGTCGAAGATGTGCTGCCAAATCTAATCAGCGCAGAATGTCCTGCCTATGTGGCTCATCCTTACGCCGAGATGGCCATGCCTTTTGCCATTGATCATCCCTGCACCATCGTGATTGGTCCTGAGGGTGGTTTTATACCGTATGAAGTCGATTTACTGATAAAAAACGGCTGCCAGGCGTTAAGTCTAGGCAACCGTATTATTCGAACCGAAACCGTAATTCCTTACCTGTTGGGTCGATTATTTAGCACGTCCTGATTCAGCTACTTCAGTGTCTTCATTTCCACGGTAGACTTTTACTTCCTGAACCGGATAAGGAATCGAAATATTGTGTTCAGCAAAAGCCTGGATCACATGTTCTTGAACCGCACTGATTGAATTACCGATAGAGGTTGCTTGAGTATCCACCCACCAGGTCACAGTCAGATTAATCGAGAAGTCAGCAAGTTGGGTCACATTCACACTAAAGGCCGGCTGACTGAGAATAGACTGATCCTTGTCTAGAATTTTCATAATGATATTTTTGGCTTTGTGCACATCATCTTCATAACCAATCCCCACCATAAACTGGCAACGGCGGCGCGGATAAGCAGTATTAACAGTTACCGCACTGGTATATACCGTGGCGTTGGGAATCACGATGCGGCGGCCATCGGGTGAACGCAAGAAAGTCGCACGAATCTGAATGTCTTCCACCGTTCCTTCCATACCAGACACGATAATGTCATCACCAATTTTGAACGGCTCGCCCAGTAAAATTAAAATGCCGGAAAGCAGGTTCTGGAAAATATCCTTAAATGCAAAACCGATTGCAACCGAACCAATCCCCAAGGCACTCATCAGCTGACCTGGGGTGAATCCCGGAATGGAAATCACCATCGCAATCAAGAAACCAAAGAAAATAATGGCAGAACTGCCGACCCGGTTTAGAACCAGTACCAGGTTTTGTTTGGTATAACTGCGGTCAGTGAGGGCTTTACGGACAAAAAATTTAAACAGTTTTGACAGCAAATAAAAAATGCTGAACACCACCAGTGCAATACAGATATAAGGCAAGCGTTCCCAGAATGCATCGACGAACTTATCGATGGTGGAATAGGCATCATTATATTTTGCGGTGTGTTGAAGCACGGTTTGTGCAGTTTTTTCACCTGCTTCATGCAAAAGGTTGGAAGTGTCTTGAGTTACTTCACTCAAGGTGTTTTTTTGTTCAGCCACAGATTTTCCGGATAATGATCATTGCTGGACATTTTGCCTGAAACTGAACAGAAATTTAACCAACAAAACGTAGCATTGCCTGCTGTTTTGTCAAAAAATGTCAGTCTATTCTAAAAATATTGCGTGCCTTTTTGAATCACTTGTGGCGGGACTTCCAGTTCACCTGCGCCAAACATATACGAAATGATGCTGCTTGAAGCCAGAAAACTCAGTACCGTGATAATGATCATGAACCAGGCCAATATTTTTTCCCAGACTGGTGTTTCACGTGGCAATCCGTAGTTATTTATGCCTGGGGTACCCGAGCCCAGAAGCAAATACAGACCCATAAAAATATTCACCAGTGGCAGCAGAAACAGCAGGATTAGCCAGCCGCTACGGTTCAGGTCATGCAGGCGGCGAACGGTAATCACCATCAAAAAATACAGATACAGCACCAGAATGACCACAAAGCCGAGTCCTGCAATCCCGGTCAATGTGTTCACAAACTGATTGTCCATGGACAGTGTATGCAGGTTAAAGATGCCTATGGTCAGGCTAAAGGCAATGCTGGCAAAGAAAGCAATTAAATGAACAAACCCGTACCAGCCAATTGAACTTAACCGGCCAAAACGACCGTCTGGAGACAGAGGATTATCGGCCTTGGACGGTTGGGTACGCGAAAAAAAGGGAGAGGAGTCTTGCGGTTTCATACGCTGTTCCGGCTAAAATTTAGATAAGAAAATTTTGTATTTTGAAAAGTTAAAAGTACATTTTATGCTTAAATTATAAGATTAAATGAACAGATCAGATACGAATAAAACCATATTTTTTGTTGAATATGACAAGGGGTCTGTGTTTTAAATTGTATAAAGAAAATACGACCAAAGCATGATTGTTGTGATTAAAAAATAATCGTCATACTGTGGATATGCAGTCAATAAAAGCAATAACGCGGCATAGCATCTCGTGATGAGATGAATAAGATCAAGGAAGTAGCTATGAATGAGATCTATCCTGTACCAGAAGAATTTAAGAAAACCGCTCGCACCAATGAGTCCGAATATTTTGAGCGTTATCAGCAATCCATTGATCAGCCTGACGAGTATTGGGCTGAACAGGCCAAAAAGCTGGACTGGATTAAACCTTTTACCCAAGTCAAAAATACCAGTTTCGACAAGAACAATTTCAAGATTGAATGGTTCGCTGATGGTCAGCTGAACCTGAGTGCCAACTGTCTGGACCGGCATTTAAAAGAGCATCCGCATAAACCGGCCATTATCTGGGAAGGAGACCATCCTTCACGGCATAAAATTATTTCCTTTAAAGAGCTGCATGATGAAGTCTGCCGTTTTGCCAATGTGCTGAAAAAACATGGCGTGAGCAAAGGCGACCGTGTGGTGTTGTATATGCCGATGATTTCCGAAGCAGCCATTTCCATGCTGGCTTGTGCGCGGATTGGTGCAGTGCATTGTGTGGTGTTTGGCGGTTTCTCTCCCGACTCACTGGCTAGCCGGATTGAAGACAGTCAGGCCAAAATGGTGATTACCGCTGACTCTGGCATGCGTGGTGGCAAGCCGATTCCACTGAAAGAAAATGTCGATGCAGCCCTGCAAGTACAGGGAACCGAATCCGTTCAACATGTGATGGTGGTACACCGTACCGGCAATCCGATTGAGATGAAGGAAGGGCATGACCTGTGGTATCACATGGAAATCATGTCAGTGAATGAAATCTGCCCGCCTGAACCGATGAATGCCGAAGATCCGCTATTCATTCTGTATACCTCTGGGTCTACAGGTAAACCGAAAGGGGTACTGCATACTACGGGTGGCTACCTCACTTATGTGAACTCCACGTTCCGAGAAGTGTTCGATATCAAACAGGATGATGTGTTCTGGTGTACCGCAGATGTGGGCTGGATTACCGGGCACTCCTATGTGCTGTATGGGCCATTGTCTAACGGCACCACTACAGTGATGTTTGAAGGTGTGCCGCAATATCCGACCTGGGCGCGTACCGGGCATATTGTCGACAAGCACAATGTCACCATCCTCTATACTGCGCCGACGGCGATTCGTGCCATGATGCGTGAAGGCGATGCCTTTGTTCGTGAGAGTGACCGTAGCAGCTTGCGCCTGATCGGTTCGGTAGGTGAGCCCATCAACCCGGAAGCCTGGAACTGGTATTACATCGTGGTCGGTGAAAGCCGTTGTCCAATTGTCGATACCTGGTGGCAAACCGAGACAGGCGGCATCCTGATTTCACCTTTACCGGGAGCTACAGATTTAAAACCGGGTTCCGCGACCCGACCATTGTTTGGCATACAACCGGCTATTGTTGATGCAGAAGGCAAGGAGCTGCAAGGTGAAGCGGAAGGCAACCTGATCATCAAGGATTCCTGGCCGGGGCAGATGCGTACGATTTGGGGTGATCCTGAACGTTTTATCGAAGCCTATTTCTCGACTTATCCGGGAAGCTATTTCACCGGAGATGGCGCTCGCCGCGACAAGGATGGTTATTACTGGATTACCGGTCGTGTAGATGATGTGCTGAATGTTTCCGGGCACCGTTTAGGCACGGCAGAAGTGGAAAGTGCTTTGGTGGCGCATGAGCATGTTGCTGAAGCTGCGGTGGTCGGTATGCCGCATGACATTAAAGGTCAGGGTATCTGTGCATTTGTCACCTTGCAGGCCGATTTTGAAGAATCCGAAGAGCTGCGTAAGGAACTGATTAACTGGGTACGTAAGGTGTTAGGACCTGTGGCTACACCGGATGCCTTGCATTGGGCACCCGCTTTACCGAAAACTCGTTCCGGTAAAATCATGCGCCGTATTTTAAGAAAAATTGCCGCCAATGAACTGGATACTCTGGGAGATACCTCCACCTTGGCCGACCCGCAGGTGGTGGACAATCTGATCGCTACGGTCTATCCCGACAAGTAAGTCATGGATCAAAAATACCGTCTGCATGTTCAGGCGGTATTTTTATTTTATGCATAAGCACTGCACGCATTCAGATAAAGCAGCAAAACATCATCTGTTAAGCTAAAAATATAGCAATGATCAGACCATATTATGAATGCTTCATCCCCGCTTTTAGATTCAAATCCATTACACATTGCCGGACAACTGGCGGAACAGTTTGCAACCACTGCTGCTGAACGGGATAAACAGGGTGGTAATCCAAAACAAGAACGTGATTTAATCCGTCAAAGCGGTTTATTGGGACTGTCGATTCCTACACAATATGGCGGTCAGGGCGCAGACTGGAAAACCATTTTTAACACTATTCAAATCATTGCTCAGATCGATAGTTCACTGGCGCATGTTTATGGCTTTCATCACTTACTGATTGCGACGGTACAACTGTTTTCACAGCCTGAACAATATGGCAAATGGTTTGAGCAAACAGCAAAACAAAACCTGTTTTGGGGCAATACCTTAAATCCACTCGATCGACGTACCAGCGCAGTCAAAGTCTCTGAAAATGAATATATCTTTCATGGGGATAAAAGCTTTTGTTCAGGTTCGATCGATTCCGATATGTTGCTCTGCTCTGGCTATAACGATGCAGGGAAATTGCTGATCGGGGTGATTCCAACCCACCGTGAAGGGGTGAGCTTCTTGGGTGACTGGAACAATATGGGCCAGCGCCAGACCGACAGCGGTACCAGTCATTTTGAACAGGTGAAAATTCATCACGATGAATTGCTGCTTAATCCTGGACCCCTCAGTACACCTTATTCGAGTTTACGTCCGCTGATTGCCCAACTGATTTTTGTGCATCTGTTTTTAGGTGTGGCAGAAGGGGCTTTTGCAACGGCCAAACAAAGCGTACAGACACAAAAAGCCTGGTCAAAATCTTTGGTGGAAAATGCCGTGAATGATCCATTTACACAAAAGCACTTTGCTGAATTTTATGTACAGCTGGAAGGTGTACGTTTACTGGCCAATAAAGCCATTGAAACCTTGCAACGAGCGTGGAATATCGGTGAAGCGCTTACCGCCGAGCAACGTAGTGAAGTCAGTATTGCCATTGCCACTGCAAAAATTGCCGCGACCAATACTTCGTTATATATCACACAAAATATTTTTCAGGTGATGGGCGCGCGTGCGACCACAGCCCAATTAAATCTGGACCGTTTCTGGCGCAATGTCCGTACCCAAACTTTGCATGACCCGGTGGATTATAAATATCAGGAAATTGGGGAGTGGGTGTTAACAGCTAAAGTACCTGATCCGAGTTTTTATTCATGAGGAAATAAGAAAATGCCTTTTATTAAAGGGAGGCCTTTTTTTACTTCTAGATTTAAAAAATGAATTAAAAGCATGGAACGTGAAAAATCACTTAAAAGGCCTAATTTGGGAAGATTAGGCATTTTTAATTCTATTCAAATTAATGATTTATTTAACAATAGAAATTACATTTTGTATAACGTGTATTATGTTAATTTTATATACTTTCATCACGTGATAGTGCTAGGATTAAAACTGTATAATTTTAATCAACAAAAATGAAAAATCTTCAAATAGTGATAGCGCAAGCTTTACATTCATATGAATTGGAACATATAGAGCAATCAATAGGTAAAGAGATCAACGACACTTTATTGCAGATATTGGTTAATGATGAACCTTTTGAAAAAATTAGTAGTTATTTGTATTCAAAAAAAGATCCTAAAAAAGTTCTAAAGAGCTCTATACATTACGTCATAGCGCTCTTAGAAAGAGCAAAGTATAGAGTAGAAAAAGCCCAGCAAAATAACCTGAGTCCTTTGCATATCTGCTTATACGTTATTAAGAAAATTGAAGGATTTATCGAGTATTTAAATACTAAGTTTTAACTATTAGAGCCTTCATTTAAATAATGGGCTATAAGGAATTTACCTTAAAATAATTTTATTTATCAAATTCTTGGTCAAATAAAACCGGAGTAAAAGTTCAAAAAAAACATGTTTTAATAGAGTGTGCTTTTTTAGCCGGATATGGAATGATTTTGCCAATAAAATTGATCAAAAAAAGCTCCACTTGATCCTTTGTTGAGAGTTATTCATTCTTTCCGGGCTGAAAGAATCGACATATTTTACGGATGAAAAATGGCCGACTCTGTACGCTCTGGCGCACATCAATTGAAGGATTTTGCGGATGGGCGTATCCAGATTTTTTTCCTATGATGGATTCATACAGGAACAGGATGTTCCGGAACA
>NZ_DJDC01000196.1:36510-40634 GCF_002430855.1 Acinetobacter sp. UBA5934
ACGAAAAAGCCCGACAGGATGTCGGGCTTTTTTTATCTCATTTGATTTGTAATTCATCAGTGCTCAAGGCAAAGTGTATCCTTCTGTAAAAATTGCCCAAAACTTATTGTTATGGATGAACATCAATTGCAGAGCATAGACGGTTTGATTAAGTCATTATTACTCTGCTGCTTTTTCTGTAGTAGGTTGTGAACTTACAGGCTGTTGACTTGCAGAAGCCGGGCTGATGGTTTTATTGATTGGCCGGTTATCCATCATTGTCCCGATGGGTGATACACGCCAAATCGTATTGCCGACATCATCGGCGACCAATATTGCCCCGAAACGATCAACCGCTACGCCAACAGGTCGTCCAAGTGCATCACCTTGATCATTTAAAAAACCGCTTAATACATCTTGCGGCATACCTGAAGGCTGGCCATTTTGGAATGGCACAAAAATCACTTTATAGCCGCTATGCGGTTTACGGTTCCATGAGCCATGCTGACCAATCAGCGCACCACTGCGATATTGCGGCATCAATTGAGCCTTATAAAATGTCAGGCCTAAGGAGGCGGTATGGTTGCCCAGAGCATAATCCGGTTTAAGCGCACGTGCGACCAGTTCAGGCTTTTGAGGTTTGACCCGCGTATCCACATGTGGGCCATAATAACTATAGGGCCAGCCATAAAAAGCCCCATCTTTTACTGAGGTCAGGTAATCGGGCACCAGATCATTACCAATTTCATCGCGCTCATTCACCACTGTCCATAGCGCGCCACTCTGCGGTTGCCAGTCCATCCCATTGGGGTTGCGTAGACCTGTAGCAAATGGCCGTGCTTTGTTACTTGCAATATCAAACTCCATAATCAGTGCGCGTCCAGTTTCCTTGTCGATGCCATTTTCAGCCACGTTACTGTTTGAACCAACAGTAATATAGAGTTTAGTGCCCGCAGGGTTGGCAATGACATTTTTGGTCCAATGGTGATTGAGGGGGCCGCCGGGTAAATCCAATACTTTGCTACCGCTTGCTGTAATTTGAGTTGCACCTTTTTGATAAGGAAAGCGCATTAAGGCATCGGTATTGGCTACGTACAGCATATTGCCGACCAGCGCCATACCAAATGGAGAATTTAGGTTTTGTAGAAATACGGTTTTTTGGTCAGCCACGCCGTCGCCATTGCTATCACGCAGCAAGCTAATGCGGTTGGCACTCGGATGCGATGAGCCGGCACGCTTCATCAGCAGCTTCATGATTTTGCCTTTAATGCCCTTGCTGTCATCCGGCTTGGGCGGTGCATCGGTTTCAGCCACCAGCACATCACCATTTGGCAACACATACAGCCAGCGCGGATGCTCAAGTTCTTGGGCAAAGGCCTGTACCTTCAAACCCTTAGCGGGGGTAGGCATAGCGCCCGCAGGCCAGCCTTTGGCCGGAGCAATATTCACCGTAGGAAACAAACCTGATTTGGGTTCAGGCAGATGCGGTTGAGGACCATAACTGTCTGTGACAGGGGAGTTGGATGGCGAGGCGCATCCGGTGAGTGCCAATACGATGGCAGAACCCGCAAGGGGCAGTAGAAATTGAGCAGACATCTTTTTTCCAGCTTATTGTTGGCCGCTATCGCCTTACTTTAAAATTTCGTGCAGGCTACCACCATGCTGTTCTTGTTTTTTCTGGTTGCCAATTGGTTATCGCGTTGCAGCGATGAGGCAAGCCAGGCATAGCAAAAGAAACCCCCTATAACTCACACAGGAGCTGAAATTCCTGCGGTACAAAAAAATCCCCCAAGCCGAGCCTTGAGGGAAAATTGGAGATGCCATTTCATTATTATAGTTTGAGTTCGTGTACAGTCTGTTTGATTACCGAGATTAAGCAGACTTGGATGTGACAACAGCGAGCTGTTGCGCTTCCAGTTCACGAACCAATGGCAACACTTTTTGTCCAAAATATTCCACTTCTTCAATGAAATGTAGGAAGCCAGACAAAATCAGATCCACTCCGACTGCTTTAAGTTCAACAATACGTTCCGCAATTTGCTGCGGTGTACCAATCAAATTGGTCTTAAAGCCATCGTTGTACTGCACCAGATCTTCAAAGGTGGATTTTGCCCAGTTCCCTTCACCCTCTGCTGTTGCAGCACCGGCTTCACGAGTCGCATCACCAAAAGACTTCACGGCCTGGACATTGGCTTTGGCGACAATTTCCTGCAACACAGCCTGCGCTTCTTCTTCAGTATCACGGGCAATGATGAAGGCATTCACACCAATTTTCACGGCATGGTTATTGGCTTTGGCTTTTTCACGGATATCATCAATTTGTTTTTTCAGTTCTTCTGCGGTGTTGCCGTTGGTGAAATACCAGTCCGATACACGCGAAGCCATATCACGGGCTGCACGCGAGCTACCGCCTTGGAAAATTTCAATATGTGGTTTTTGTACCGGTTTTGGACTCAGGGTGTAATCTTTGAATTGATAGTATTTACCCTCAAAACTGAAGTTATCTTGCGTCCAGACTCCTTTGAGGCTACGGATAAATTCTTCTGAACGCGCATAACGCTGGTCATGTTCAGGCCATTCCTCGCCAATAGCATCAAATTCACCCCGGAACCAGCCACTGACCACGTTAATGGCAATACGTCCATGGGTCAGATGGTCAATCGTCGCCAATTGTTTGGCGGCTAGCGCCGGCTTCCATGGACCTGGCAAAATCGCAGCGATCACTTTAAGTTTTTCAGTTTTAGCCAATAGGCCATGACTGAAGCTGACCGATTCATGCTGATTTTCCGCATTATAACCAGCCGTAAACCGAATCTGGGTTAAGGCATATTCAAAGCCGCTGTTTTCCGCCGCTTGCGCCAGCCGGACGTTATAGTCATAACTCCAGTCTGTACGCTGTTCAATATTGCTGACCACCAAACCACCACTGACGTTTGGCACCCAATACGCAAATATAATGTTTTTATCTTGTACCGACATTCTGTCTACCCTCAGGATGTAATTCTTTAGCTGCCTTAAGCCACCTGTGACTTGGGTACTTTTTTGCTGTGCAGGCGAGCTTCGGCAGCATCCAGACTTGGAACAGCCGCAGAAGGCAGCACTTCTTCTTGCTCAATTTGCTTGTTGATGCCGAGGTTCTGGTTAGCCTGTTGAGATTTTTCTTTCACGACTTCAGCACGTTGGCCTTTCGCTGGTGCCCATTCCAGGATTGGCAATGCACGTGCTACCGCAAGAGTAATGCGGTCGCGCAGCAGTTCGCTGTGAATGGTGTATGCCGGGGTAAAGTCTTTGTCGGTTGCATAGACCCCAATTGGTAAAGTTTGCGCTTGGAAGAAGCTGAATAATGGACGTAATTGATGTTCAAGTACCAGAGCATGGCGCTCACTGCCACCAGACGCTGCAAGGAGTACCGGGACATCGACCAGTGCAGTTTGTTCTACAAAGTCAAAGAAGTGTTTGAACAGTCCTGTGAAGGAAGCACGGTAAACCGGGGTGCCCACAATGATTGCATCCGCTGCTTCAACGGCGGCCAAGTCATCTTGCACACGTTGTGACAACTGGTTACGGTAAATCGCACCGCCCAGTAAAGAACCGATTTCACTAAATTTAATAAAATGTACATTGATTGGGGTGGCTTCGGCTAATTCATCCACAATGGCCTGAACCAGGGCTTCGGTTTTAGAAGGGTTGTTTAAGCCACCTGATACAGCAACGATATTTAGGGGTTTTTGCGCATTTAAAATAGACATTTTGGAATAACCTAAAACATAAAATCTCGGAATAGGTTTATTAATCAATAGCAGGCTTATTCTGTAAAATAAGTAAATCAAGAAAAGTTATCTTATTTTCAGATATCAAGAAAAAAGTCACTAAAATGCCGGCTAGTTTATTTTAAATTTTTGATTTTTATATTTATATTCATTGTTAATAAGCATTTTGAGTTAGCCGATAAAATTTATATCAAAATGTGATTAGATTTAAAGAAATTAAGAAAATGCAGAATTTTGTCAATTTCTTAATCCGAATGTGGGCTTAAATGCAAAAATAGTGAGATCTTGCATATCCTTAGATGCGTGACTATGGTTAGAATAGAAACCACTGTGCACAAGATCTTTCATGTCGCTTATGAATATTTTAATCGTTGA